>NZ_JBEOVM010000202.1:0-5286 GCF_040295505.1 Streptomyces sp. NPDC002790
GGCGGTTGAGGCGCGTCGTTTAAGCCCTGCCGGCGGTTGAGGCGCCTCTTTTAAGTCTCTGCGTCGATTGAGCAGCGGGGTCCGGGGCGGAGCCCCGAGGCGTAGGCGCGGGCGGCCGCAACGGCGCTCAACCGTTGAGGACGCGTGCCTTCTCCGCCGCGAACTCCGCCTCCGTGAGGAGCCCCTGGGCCCGCAACTCGGCGAGCGCCTGAAGCTGCGAAACCCGATCCGTGCCACCGGCAACCGGCGGCGCCACCTGCGCGTCCATCTCGCGACGCATGTCACGATCGGCCATTCTGCGGTTCACCCGCCCCGACACCGCCGACGCGGTACCGGAGATGACCGCCGTGCGGGCGATGGTGCCAAGGAGTCCGGGCCGTCCGAATCGTTGCGGCATGCTGACCGTCCTCTTCGTTCTCTCGCGTAAGTGTGTCGTCAGGCCGTGGCGAGGGCTTCGATGGCCTCGTCGACCGTCTCCCTCGGGATCCGCTCGAGCATCAGCACCTGTCCGTTCGAGTCGCGCACGGCCGTGCCGAGGCGGGCGGCCCAGGTGTTTTCCCAGGCCAGGACGAGCGCGGAGGACGAGGCCGGAAGGTTGTCGGAGACCGCCTTCAGATCCTCGTCGCTGAGCAGGTCGAACCGTACGTCGGCGACCTGCTGGAACAGCTCGGTGACCTCGGGGTCGCCGAGCTCGACGACATCGACGGACCCGTCGGCCGCCTTCCGGATGAAGCACAGGTCGAGGATCCGTACGGTCCCGTCCTTCTGCAGATCCCGCAGCGCGGGCGCGACATCGCCGCTGAAGTGGTTGCCGTCGAAGGCGAGCACGGCGACGTCCACCGGACCGACGGTGTCGGCGTTGAGGCCACTGGTCACGGGCGAGCCCCTTCCCTGTATTGCCGTATGGGACATAGGCGGATGAAACGTCTGAAACGGATACTAGGGTGAGCGTACTGCGGGAGCGAGCCCGGCGGACCGGGTCGTTCGGCCCTCCGGGAGGCCGAACGGCGGCTCATGGCCGCGAGGCATACGCGGGGTACGAGGCCTGCGAGGCCAGGAGCTCGGCGAGACCACGGCGCGTGGCGGCGAGAACGACCCGGTCGGTCGGCCGAAGTACGTAGCCGGGGTCCAGCTTCCAGACGAGTCCCGGCTCCCGCTCCTCGCGGTCCCCCGCCGGATCGGCCGCGCGGTGGGGCCGCCGCTCGTCCGGCGCGGTGGAGTCGACGGCGACCACGCGCCAGGCGCCGGCCCGGAACGACGCGGCGACCGTACGCCCCTCCAGGTGCGGATGGCCCGCCACGTCCAGCGCGGCGAACAGCAGCACGCGGCGCTCGACCGGGATCGCGCCGAGCACCTGACGGCCCATCATCGCCCCCGCGAAGGCCGGCGCCGCGAGGGTCGTGACGCTGCGGCTGCGGGTGAGGGCGCGCGGGTGGGCGGCGCGCAGCGTGCGGTAGACGGCCGTGGCGAACGCGTCGTCGTACAGGCGCAGGCTCACCTGGAGGTTCGGCTTGACCGAGCGGGCGTAGAGCGCGGCCTCCAGGTTGGTGGTGTCGAGGCTGGTGAGGGCGAGGAAGGCGCGCGACCTGGACACCTTGGCGGCCTCCAGGACACCCTCGTCGCGTACGTCGCCGATGACCGTCGGCACGCGCAGCCGGCGGGCGAGGGCGACGCCGCGGGCCTCCGGGTTCTCCTCCACGCACACGACGGGCACGCCCAGTTCGTGCAGCCTCGCCAGGACGCGGGTGCCGATCTTGCCGAGGCCGAGCAGGACGACGTGCCCGGACAGGCCGCGCGGCGGCCGGCGCAGTGCGGAGGCGGTACGGAAGGTGCCCATCGCCTCCAGGACGGCGGCCATGAGAACGGGCAGCAGCAGCAACCCGGCGAAGCCGGTGAGGAGTTGGATGATCTGCCGGGCCGCGGGCTCCCCGATCGCCGGATCGTCGATGGCGAACAGGTCGAGCATGGTGAGATAGCCGGCCCGCAGCGCGTTCGACTCGGTCGTCGCCCAGGTGGCGAGCGCGAGACCGAGCACGCAGACCGCGAGCACGGCCATCGACCAGCGCACCCGGCGCGAGAACAGCGAGCCGAGCGGCAGCGCCCGCGCGGCGAGGCGCCGCGGGGGCAGCCCGGGCTCCGCCGGTGTGACGGTGTCGAGGACGACGCTGCCACGCCCTACCGCGGCCGCGATCTCCTGGTCGTCCGGCAGCAGGACCGGCTCCTCCTGGCCCGAGGTGTCCGAGCCCTCCGTGTCCGAAGGGTCGTTGTTCGACGAGGAGAGGATCGCGAGCGTGCACAGGCCGGGGGTGGCGGGGGCCAGGCCCCGGCCGCGCGGCGCGCGCTCGACCGCGCGCAGCAGCAGCCCGTCCGCCTGCACGACCTTGCCGGTGCCCGCCACCGCGGTCGCGGCGAGTGCGGGCGCGGCCGTGTCGGCGTCGGACAGGATGGTGGTGGACGTGTCGAGGGACTCCGCGGCGAGGTCCGGCTGCGCGAGCGTGGCGGCCTGGTCGAGGAGCTGGGCCAGGTGCTGGCCGAGCTTCCGGTCGAAGAGCCGGATGACGAGCCGCAGGCGGGGGTTGAGGCGGCGGGCCGCGAGCGCGGCGCGGATATTGGTCTCGTCGTCGTCGTGCACCAGGGCCAGCGCGTCCGCCCGCGCCACCCCCGCCTCCATCAACGCGTCCTCGCTGAGTACCGCGGCCTCCATGACGCGTGGCGCCTGGCCGGCGAGCGAGTCGTCCTCCGACGGCGTCAGCCGGCCCATCGCGGCCTGCACCCGGCCCAGCAGCGCGGCGGCCCGGATCCGGCCGCCGGCCCGCGCGGGTTCGTCCGCGGTGCGCGTCGACGGTACGACGATGGTGACCTGGGTGCGGTACAGCTCGCGCAGTTCGGTGCCGAGCCGCTCGGCCAGCGCGTCGTCACCGCACACGACCATGTGTCGCGGCAGGGGCGTCTGTTGGGCCTGCTCGGAATCTTCGGGCTGCTGAGGCTGGTGGGGAAGTGACACCGTGTCATGGTGCGTGCTCGATGTGTGTGCCGTCCACCGACACCGGGGCCGACCACGTGAAAAACCGGTGGCGGGTGCATGGGGGCTGTGGTTATCGTCGTCCGTGTCGGGGTGGCCGCTGCCACCGTGGAGTCCGCGCCGAGTGTGCGCCGAGTGCGTGATCGAGGAGGTGTCGACCGATGGCTGTCGTTGAGATGGGCGCTGCCCGCATCCGGAAGTTCATCAAGTCCACCTCTGTGGCCACCGGCTGACCGCACTCTTCTTTTCTGTATTTCCTGTGCCGGGGCCACCCTTTGAAGGGTCACCCCTTGTCTTCTCCGTCTTCTCCATCTCCTCGCTCCACCACCTCCGCTCTCGACGCGTACGGCTGGGACGCCGGCTGGGCGGACACGTTCGCGTCCTTCGCCGACCGCGGCCTCGTGCCCGGCCGGGTGCTGCGCGTCGACCGCGGGCGGTGCGACCTCGTCACACCGGAAGGGGTCGTGCACGCCGACACCGAGTACGTCGTGCCCCGCGACCCCATGAAGGTCATCTGCACCGGCGACTGGGCCGCCGTCGACCCGGCCGGGGCCGACCCCCGCTACGTACAGGCGTATCTGCCGCGCCGGACCGCCTTCGTGCGCTCCACCTCCTCCAAGCGGTCCGAGGGGCAGATCCTCGCCGCGAACGTGGACCACGCGATCATCGCGGTCTCCCTCGCGGCCGAGCTCGACCTCGGGCGGATCGAACGGTTCCTCGCCCTGGCCTGGGAATCGGGTGCGCAACCCCTGGTCGTCCTCACCAAGGCCGATCTCCTGCCGGACCCGGTCGGCCTGTCGTATCTCGTGTCCGACGTCGAGACGACCGCGCCCGGCGTGCAGGTGCTGCCCGTCAGCGCGCTCGACGGGGACGGTACGGAGGTGCTGCGGGCGGTCGTCGCCGACGGCACGTCCGTGCTGCTCGGCCAGTCCGGCGCCGGGAAGTCGACGCTGGCCAACGCGCTGATGGGGGCGGACGTGATGGACGTGAAGGCCGTCCGCGACATGGACGGCAAGGGCCGCCACACCACGACCACCCGCAACCTGTTCGCCCTGCCGGGCGGCGGCGTCCTCATCGATACGCCGGGGCTGCGCGGGGTCGGCCTGTACGACGCCGAGGGCGGCGTCGGACAGGTCTTCGCGGAGATCGCGGCGCTGGCGGAGGACTGCCGGTTCCACGACTGCGCGCACACGGTCGAGCCCGGCTGTGCGGTGCTGGCGGCGCTGGAGGACGGGTCGCTGCACGAGCGGCGCCTGGACAGCTACCGCAAGCTCCTGCGCGAGAACGAGCGGCTCGCGGCGCGGACGGATGCGAGGTTGCGGGCGGACGTGCGGAAGGTGTGGAAGCGGAGGGGGGCCGAGGGCCGCGCCGCGATGGAGGCGAAACGGGGGCGTGTCCGGTAGCTCGTTCGGCCTGCCCCGGGGTTGCGGTCCCGGGGCTCTGCCCCGGACCCCGCTGCTCAATCGCCGCAGGGGCTTAACGTGGCGTCCGAATCCCGCTAGCCCAGCGGTGAGCGCCACGGCACACTTATGGGGTGATGACCGATGAAGACACGCGCTACGAAGCCGTCCGCAGCCGCGACGCGCGGTTCGACGGGGAGTTCTTCTTCGCCGTGGAGACCACCGGGATCTACTGCCGGCCGAGCTGCCCCGCGGTCACCCCGAAGCGGCACAACGTCCGCTACTACGCCACGGCCGCCGCGGCCCAGGGCTCGGGCTTCCGGGCCTGCCGCCGCTGCCGCCCCGACGCGGTGCCGGGCTCGGCCGACTGGAACGTGCGCGCCGACGTCGTGGGCCGTGCGATGCGGCTCATCGGCGACGGCATCGTCGACCGTGAGGGCGTCGGCGGGCTCGCCACCAGGCTCGGCTACAGCGCACGCCAGGTGCAGCGCCAGCTCACCGCCGAGCTGGGCGCGGGCCCGGTCGCCCTCGCCCGCGCCCAGCGCGCCCACACCGCGCGCGTCCTGCTGCAGACGACCCCGCTGCCGGTCACGGAGATCGCGTTCGCGGCGGGGTTCGCGAGCGTGAGGCAGTTCAACGACACGATCCGCGAGGTGTACGCCCGCACCCCCACGCAGCTCCGCGCCGAGGCGCCGGACAAGCGCCGCGCCGTCGCTCCCGCCGCCGGCATCCCGCTGCGCCTCGCCCACCGCGGCGCCTATCAGTCCGGTCCCGTCTTCGACCTGCTGGCCTCCGAACTCCTCGACGGAGTCGAGGAGTTGGCCGGGCGGCCCGGCGCGCGCACCTTCCGGCGCGCACTTCGGC
>NZ_JBEOVM010000203.1:0-5188 GCF_040295505.1 Streptomyces sp. NPDC002790
GGGCTTGATAGATCAAGCCCCGCCGGCGATTGAGGCGCGGGGTCCGGGGCAGAGCCCCGATCTTTTAGGCGGTGCCGCGGCGCCGGCGTCAGGCCCCAGCCACGATGCGGCCCGTGACCTCGCCCAGGTGGATGCGGGAGTCGGACGGGGCGGGGGCCCAGGCGGTGAGGGTGACTACGTCGTCGTTTTCCAGGAAGCCGCGTTTGCCGGTGGGGAGGTCGAGGGGCTGTTGGCCGTTCCAGGTGATCTCGATGAGGGAGCCGCGCTCGTTGTCCTCCGTGCCGCTGATCGTGCCCGAGCCGTAGAGGTCGCCGGTGCGCAGGGAGGCGCCGCCCACCGTCATATGGGCGAGCATCTGGGCGCCCGTCCAGTACATACCGGAGAAGGGGGGTTCGGAGATGACCTGGCCGTTGAGGGTGACCGTGATGTGGAGGTCGTAGCCGGCCGGTTCGTCGGCGGCGTCCGCACCCGTGTCGTCCAGGTACGGCAGCAGCGGCACCGTCCGCTCCGGCGGGGGCACACGGGCCGCGTCCAGGGCCTCAAGTGGCGTGATCCACGCGGAGATCGACGTCGCGAACGACTTGCCGAGATGCGGGCCGAGCGGCACCGTCTCCCAGTTCTGGATGTCGCGCGCAGACCAATCGTTGAGGAGGCAGAGGCCGAAGACGTGGTCCCGGAACCCCGTCAGCGGTACCGAGGTGCCCTGCCGTGACGGGACGCCGACCACGTAGCCGACCTCCGTCTCGATGTCGAGGCGGACGGACGGGCCGAAGACCGGGGCCGCGTCGGCCGGGGCCTTGCGCTGGCCCGAGGGCCGCACCACGTCCGTGCCGGAGACGACGACCGTGCCGGAGCGGCCGTGGTAACCCACCGGAAGGTGCTTCCAGTTGGGCTTCAGCGGCTCCTCGTCGGGACGGAAGAGCCGGCCGAGGTTCGAGGCGTGGTTCTCGGAAGCGTAGAAGTCGACGTAGTCCGCGACCTCGAACGGGAGGTGCAGGGTGACCGAGGAGAGGGGGTGCAGGAAGGGGCGGACGGCCTCGCGGTGGGCCGGGACCGTGACCCAGGCCGTCAGGGCGCGGCGCACGTCCGACCAGGTCGTACGACCGGCGGCCAGCAGGGAGTTGAGGCTCGGGCGGGCCAGGACCGTGACGTACGGGGAGCCGAGGGCCGCGGCGGCGGCGCCCGCGTCCAGGACGTGGTCCCCGATCCGGACACCCACCGAGCGCCCGCGGTCACCCGAGGCGCCTGATGCGTCGCCCGAGGTGTCGTCCCCCAGGGAGAAGACTCCGTACGGAAGGTTGTGCGGGCCGAAGGGGTGGCTTTCTGGGAGGTCGAGTGGGTCGAGACCGTCGAGCGGGGTGTGCTCGGACGCGTACGCGGACTCGGAGGTGCCTGCGGGTGCCATGCCTGCGGGCCTCGCTTTCCATTCGGGTGCGCCACACGTTACGTGGGAGGTGCCGGTGAGCGGCAGTGCCTAAAGAGTTCGCAATGTCCGAATGACCCGTTGATGGAGTGGTGGGTTCCGGCTTAGCGTCATTGTCCGGTGGGCACGGACGGGGCTGAGGCCCCGTATTCAAGGTCCGGGTCCGAGGGGGGACACGTGGGGGGACCCGTGGCCGGGAGCGCCGGGAGTGTCAGCAGTGCCGGAAGCGTGCCGTTCGCCGTGGACCGTGATGTCCCGGGCCTGATCGTGAAGTTCGGCGACTACCCGCTGCACCACGGAGGGGTGGGCGCGATCCGCAGCCTGGGGCGGCTCGGCGTGCCGATGTACGCGATCACCGAGGACCGGTACACGCCCGCCGCGGCCTCGCGCTATCTGTGCCGGGCCTTTCCGTGGCGCACGACGGGGACGGAGGGACCTGAGCGGCTCGTCGAAGGACTGCTGCGCGTCGCCCGCCGGATCGGCCGGCCGACGGTGCTGATCCCGACCGACGAGGAGGCCGCGGTCCTCATCGCCGAGCACCAGGACCCGCTCGCCGGTGCGGGCCTGCTCTTCCCGCGGGTGGAGCGGGAGTTGCCGCGCCGCCTCGCGAGCAAGCAGGGCCTGCACGAACTGTGCGTGGAGCACGGCATCCCGTCGCCGACGGCCGCGTTCCCGGCCTCGTACGCGGACATCGAGGAGTTCGCGCTGAAGGCCCGGTTTCCGGTCGTGGCGAAGAACCGGGAGGCGTTCACCCGCCGCTCGCGGCCCGCCGTCAACGGGACCACGAGGATCGCGACCCCGGAGGACTTGCGTCAACTCGCCCTGGACTGGGGCGAGGAGCCCGGAGTGATCCTCCAGGAGTACCTGCCGCGCGAGGACGCCGAGGACTGGATCGTGCACGCGTACTTCGACCAGGACTCCACGCCGCTCGCGATGTTCACCGGGGTCAAGGTCCGCTCCTGGCCGCCGCACGCGGGCATGACGGCGAACGCGTACGTCGTCGACAATCCGGAACTCGCGGACGTCGCCGCACGTTTCATCAAACAGATCGGTTTCACCGGAATCATCGACCTCGACCTGCGCTTCGACCGGCGCGACGGACAGTACAAGCTGCTCGACTTCAATCCGCGGATGGGCGCCCAGTTCCGCCTCTTCGAGAACGAGGCGGGCGTCGATGTCGTCCGTGCCATGCACCTCGCACTCACCGGCCGCACCGTTCCGGAGGGGGAACAGCGGGCGGGACACCGCTACGTCGTCGAGAACATCGACCTGCCGGCCCTGCTGGCGTACCGGCGCAGCGGCTATACGACCCCGCACGCCCCGTCCCGCGCGAGCGGCACGGAGCTGGCGTGGTGGGCGGCCGACGATCCGCGGCCGTTCTTCACGATGCTCGCCCGGCTCGTACGGCCCGGGGCGAGGCATCTGTACCAGCTGTGGCGGACCAACCGCCGCGGCAGCCGAAGTAGATGACGCGTCGTCGTCCTGGGGAGGGGCTTCGTGAATCATCCGGTAGCAGTCATAGGGGCGGGCCCCTACGGCCTGTCCACCGCGGCGCACTTGAGGGCGCGCGACATACCCGTCAGGGTCTTCGGGGAACCCATGGTGAGCTGGCGCTCGCACATGCCCGAAGGCATGATCCTCAAGTCCGTGCCGTCCGCGTCGAACATCGACGCGCCGCAGCGCGGACACAAGCTGGTCGACTACTGCGACGCGGCCGGGATCAAGCGCCTCGTCACGGACGAGGACCTGATATCCGCCGACACGTTCGTGGCGTACGGCGACTGGTTCCAGAAGAAGCTGGTGCCCGACCTGGAGCGGGTGCGGGTGGTCTCCGTGGACCGGCGCGGGCGCGAGGGCTTCGAGCTGAAGCTGGACTCGGGCGAGCAGTTCACGGCGCGGGCGGTGGTCGTCGCCACCGGCCTGTCAGGACTTGAGTACCTGCCGGGGGAGTTCACCGCGGCCGTGCCGGACGGACCCGCCCCCACGGGCCCGGTCTCGCACAGCGCGCAGCACCACGACCTGTCCCGGTTCGCGGGCAAGGAGCTGATCGTCGTCGGGGCGGGCCAGTCCGCCCTGGAGACGGCGGCGCTCGCGGCGGAGGCGGGCGCGAGCGTGACGGTGGTCGCGCGCGGCAGGGGCCGGGTCCGCTTCGGGGCGCCGCCGTGGCAGCAGCCGAGGTTCCGCCCGGAGACCCCGTTCGGCAATGCGTGGTCGTTGTACGCGCTCACGTACTACCCGCACCCGTACCGCCATCTCCCGCCGCAGGCACGGCACTTCCTGGTCAGGCGGGTGCTCGGACCGTTGGGCGCGTGGTGGCTGAAGGAGCGGTTCGAGGGCAAGGTCGCGGTGCGGGACATCGCGGGGATCGAGCGGGTGACGGTGTCCCGGGGCGTGCCCGTCCTGGGCGTGCGGACGCTAGGCGGCCGCGCCGCCGACCTGTCCGCCGACCATGTCATCGGGGCGACGGGGTACCGGGTGGACCTGGCGGCGATGCCGTTCCTGGGGGAGGGGTTGCGCACGCGGCTCGCCTCCAGCCGGGGTACGCCGCGGCTCGGCGCCGGGTATGTGTCGTCCGTTCCCGGCCTGTACTTCACCGGGATGCTGGGCGGATCCTCGTACGGTCCCGTCATGCGCTTCGTCTGCGGCACGGAGTTCGCCTCGCCCCGGCTCGCCGGGCATCTGGCGTCGGCGCACGGGTGAGGCGGTGCCGGTGTCACCGACAACTACCGGTGTGCTCAACCCGGTTGACCCTGTCGGGAAGTAACCCGAACAGATGACATCACCGCGTCGTGACCGGCCGTTCCTCGCCAGGGTGGCCGGTACTCGACGGCTCGGGGGCGCGGCCGGTCCGTATTCTTCGGATCATGCCCGCACCCGCATATGCACTCATCGCCACTGACCTGGACGGCACGCTGCTGCGCGGCGACGACACGGTCTCCGACCGGACCCGCGACGCCCTGGCGGCGGCCGTCGCCGCGGGCGCGCGGCACATCGTGGTGACGGGGCGGCCCGCGCCCCGCGTGAAGCCGATCCTCGACGACCTCGGCGGGAGCGGGCTCGCCGTGTGCGCGCAGGGGGCGCAGCTGTACGACGGCGTGGCGGACCGGCTGCTGTGGTCGCTGACGATCGACCGGGACCTCGCCGAGCAGGCCCTCGGGAAGATCGAGGCCGAGGTCGGTCAGGTGTACGCGGCCGTCGACCAGGACGGGGTGGAGGGCCTCACGCTCATCGAGCCCGGCTACCTCATGCCGCATCCGACGCTGCCCGCGGTACGGGTGCGGGGGCGGGCGGCGCTCTGGGAGCGGCCGATCAGCAAGGTGCTGTTGCGGCATCCGTCGCTGTCCGACGACGCGTTGGCGGCGGTGGCGAGGGCCGCGGTGGGGCCGCTCGCGACCGTCACGATGTCCGGGCCCGGGACGGTGGAGCTGCAGCCGCGTGGGGTGACGAAGGCGACGGGGCTGAGTCTCGCGGCGCGGAGGTTGGGGGTGGGGGCCGGTGAGACGATCGCGTTCGGTGACATGCCGAACGACGTGCCGATGTTCGTGTGGGCGGGGCGGGGGGTGGCGGTGGCCAATGCGCATCCTGAGCTGAAGGCGGTCGCCGACGAGGTGACTTCGTCGAACGAGGCGGACGGGGTGGCGGAGGTCCTCGACCGCCTCTACCGGTAACCCGTCCCCCGGCCAGGGGGGGGGGGGGGGGGGGCGGGGCGCCCCGGCGGGGGGCGGCGGCGCGGCCCCGTGCGCGGGCCGGCGGGGCCGCGGCGGG
>NZ_JBEOVM010000204.1:0-5083 GCF_040295505.1 Streptomyces sp. NPDC002790
GGGCTCCGCCCCGCACCCCGCGCCTCAATCGCCGGCGGGGCTTGATTTATCAAGCCCCGCCGGCGATTGAGGCGATCGTACGGGCGCCCTCTCACACGGCCCCGGATACCCCCCTCAGGTCCTTTGGTAAGCTAAGTATTGACGTTTTCTTGACGCTCTCTTGACCAAAGCCTCTGGTCGGTCCTGACGACCGGGCTTCAAGACCAAGGAGGAACGGGCCCATCGGACACGCGGACACCTTGATCGCCATGGGCGGTGCCTTTCTCGCGGCAGCCGTCCTCGCCCGCCTGGGAGGGCGGATAGGCCTCCCCACCATTCCCCTGTTCATCCTGGCCGGGATCCTGCTCGGCCCCCACACGCCGGGCGTCGTGCTGCTCTCCGACCCGCACGACCTGGAGATGCTCTCCGCGCTCGGCCTCGTACTGCTGCTCTTCTATCTCGGCCTCGAGTTCCACATGGACGATCTGAAGACCGGCGGCCGCAAGATGGCCGTCGCCGGAGGGACGTACCTCGCGCTGAACGTCGGCGCCGGCCTCGGTTTCGGATTCGCCCTCGGCTGGGGCACATCCGAAGCTCTGGTCCTCGCCGGGGTGCTCGGCATCTCGTCGTCCGCGATCGTCACCAAGGTGCTCGTGGACACCGGCCGGCTCGGGAACCCCGAGACCAAGCCGATCCTCGGGATCATCGTCGTCGAGGACATCTTCCTCGCCCTGTATCTGGCCGCCCTGCAACCGATCCTGTCCGGCGCGGACTCGCTCGGGGCCGCCGTGCTCGACGGCGGCAAGGCCTTCGGGTTCCTGCTGCTGCTCGCCCTCGCGGCGCGCTTCGGGACGCGGATCGTCGGCATGCTCTTCAACACCAAGGACGACGAGCTGCTCGTCATCTCCTTCCTCGGCACCGCCGTCTTCGTGGCCGGGGTCTCCGAGTGGTTCGGTGTCGCCGACGCCATCGGCGCGTTCATGGTCGGCCTGATGCTCGGCTCGACCGCTTCCGGCGAGCGGATCCGCACGCTGGTGCACCCGCTGCGGGACGCCTTCGGGGCGATCTTCTTCTTCGGGTTCGGGCTCTCCATCGACCCCGGTGACCTGCCGTCCGTGGTGTGGCCGGTGCTCGCCGCGGTCGCGCTGACGCTCGTCATGAACGTGCTCGCCGGAATCGGCGGCGCGAAGATCTACGGGTTCGGGTCCGGGCCCGCGGCGAACATCGCGACCACGTTGCTGGCGCGCGGCGAGTTCGCGCTGATCCTCGCCACGATGGCCGCGGGGGCGGGGCTCGACGAACGCCTCTCGCCGTTCATCGCGGGATACGTGCTGCTGCTCGCGGTGCTCGGCCCGATGGCCGCGGGCCGCTCCGAATGGCTGGCCCGGATCCTGCCGGTCAAGGAACGGGCGCCCCTGACCGAGGAACCACGGGTCGGCGCCGGGGTATAGCGGCCGGGAGTGCCGGGGCCCGTGGGACCCCTTGGGCCCCTTGGGCCCCTTAAGCGTCCCGGCAGATCAGCAGCAGCGCCCGGTCGTCGTTGACATCCTTGGCCACCGCCTCGATGAGGTGCCAGGCCGCACCGTGGAAGCCGCCGGTCACATACCGGTCGGCTTCCCCGGTGAGGCGGTCCATGCCCTCGCTGATGTCCCGCTCGGAGGTCTCGACGAGGCCGTCCGTGAACAGCATCAGCACGTCGCCGGGGCGCAAGGTGCCCTTCGTGGCGTCGAATTCGGCCCCGTCGTAGACGCCGAGGAGCGGGCCCTCGGCCGCCTTCTCCTCCCAGCGCCCGGTGCCCGCGCTGAGTTGCAGGCCCGGCGGGTGGCCCGCGGAGTACAGCTCGTAGTCCCCCGATTCGAGGTCCAGGACAAGGTGGATCGAGGTCGCGAAGCCCTCGTCCCAGTCCTGGCGGAGCAGATAGCCGTTCGCCGCGGGCAGGAAGGCGTGCGGCGGCAGCGAGCCGAGCAGACCGCTGAAGGCGCCGGCCAGTAGCAGTGCACGCGAGGCCGCGTCCATGCCCTTGCCCGACACGTCCGTGAGGACGACCTCAAGGGTGCGGCCGTTGTTCGTACGCGCCGCCACCACGAAGTCGCCGGAGAACGACTGGCCGCCCGCCGGGCGCAGCGCCATCTCACGGTGCCAGCCCTGCGGCAGCTTGGGCAGCCGGCTCTGCGTGCGGATCCGCTCGCGCAGGTCGAAGAGCATCGTTCCGCCACGCCGCCAGGGCACGCCCACCCGGCTGCGGAACTGGGCGATGAGCAGGCCGAAGAACCCGCAGGCCGCGACCGTGAGCACGGTGCCGGGCGTGACGCCTGCCGCGCGCTGTGTGTAGGGGCCGAGCTGGAACGATTCGACGATCAGCGCAGCGGCCGCCGCCGCGTACAGGCCGAGCAGGCTGGCGGGGCGCAGCAGCAGGCCACCCGCGACGATCGGCAGGACGAGGATGGCGGGCGCGCACCACACCGGGTTGAGGATGGTGGCGCAGGCGATCACCGGGATGGTGATGAGCAGTCCGACGAGCGCGATCCAGTCCGAGCCGTCCCCGCGGAAGTAGTCCACTCCGGATTTGCGCACGGCTGTGCGGACCCGGTGTACGCGCATTCTCAACCGGGCCGGGAACGTATCGGCCTCCGCGCGCTGTGCGCGCCCGCGCCGCTCTCGTCGTACCGCCATTGTTCGTGGACCCTATCCACCGGGTCGGGACCTGTGCACGGGAGGTCCCACTTGTCCCCCTTTCCGGGCACGCCTGTCAGCCCCGGTACAGGCCCCGCCGCGGGCGGTAAATTCCCTCGCCCGCCGCTGCCCGCCCTGGTAGGGATGGCATATGACGACCGATCTGCGCACCTTGCGGGACAGCGAGTGGAACGACTGGTACGGGAAGCTGGAGCGGGCCTTCGGCGGAGTGGCCGAGGCACCGGAGGAGCGCGAGCTCTACCGGGAGCTGACCGCCCTGGACCGCTCGCTCGGAGTCTGGGACGGGGCGGAGTGCGTGGGCACGGCGGGGTCCTTCCCCTTCCGCGTCGCGGTGCCGGGCGGGGCCTTCGTGACCGCGGCGGGCGTGACCATGGTCAGCGTCGCCGCGACGCACCGCAGGCGCGGCATCCTGACCGAAATGATGCGCCGTCAACTCGACGACGTACGCGGGTGGGGCGAGCCTCTCGCGGTCCTCACGGCGTCCGAACCCGTGATCTACGGACGGTTCGGCTACGGAACCGGGACCCGCAAGGCCACGGTGCGCGTCGAGTCGCAGCGGGTGCGCGTCGACGCGCCCGCCGAGGCCGACGACGTGCGGCTTCGGTACGTGGAGGTGGCGGAGGCCGCCGAGCGCTGCGAGGCCGTGTATCTGCGGACCGTGGGGACGCGGCCCGGGATGCTCGCCCGGTTGCCCGGCTGGGAGCGACTGCCGCTGCTCGACCCCGAGCGGGAGCGGGGCGGGGCGTCGCCGCTGCAGTGCGTAGTCGCTGAACTGGGCGGGGAGACGGTCGGGTTCGCGCGTTTCCACGTGAAGCCGGAGTCCGCGCACGGGCTGGATCAAAGCACTGTCATGGTGCGCGAGGTGACCGCGGTCGAGCCCGCGGCGTACGCGGCGCTGTGGCGGTTCCTGTGCTCCATCGACCTGACGGAGACCGTGGAGTGCGAGAACCTTCCGGTGGACGACCCGCTGTTCTCGCTGGTCTCCGACATCCGGCGGTGCGACGTACGGGTGCGTGACTCGATGCACGTACGTCTGGTGGATGTGGGCGGAGCCCTCGAAGCTCGTACGTATCTCAGGCCCGTGGACGTCGTGTTCGAGGTGCGGGACGCCTTCTGCCCCTGGAACGAGGGGCGTTGGCGGCTCACGGGTGACGCGAAGGGCGGCGCGTCCTGCAAGCGGACCGAGGAGCCGGCCGATCTCGCCCTGTCCGTACGGGAGTTGGGCGCGGCCTATCTCGGTGACGTGTCACTGCTGGAGCTGGCCGGGGCCGGGCGGGTGCGGGAGCTGCGGCCGGGGGCGCTCGCGGAGGCGTCGGTGGCGTTCGGCTCGGCTGTCGCGCCGTGGCTGCCGCACGGGTTTTAGCGATTCAGCGGGGCGGCTGGCACGTCGGGCACCAGAAGAGGTTGCGGGCCGCCAGTTCCGCGCTGCGGATCTCGGTGCCGCACAGGTGGCAGGGCTGCGGGGCGCGCCGATAGACGTAGACCTCGCCGCCGTGGTCGTCGACGCGCGGGGGCCGGTTCATCGCCTCGGGGGTGTGCTCGGGGCGGACGGTGTCGATGCGGTTGGCGCGGACGCCGTCGTGCATGAGCCCCACCAAGTCGTCCCAGATGGCGGCGAGTTGGGGGCCCGTGAGGTTCTTGCCGGGGGTGTACGGGTCGATGCCGTGCCGGAAGAGGACCTCGGCGCGGTAGACATTGCCGACGCCCGCGATGATCTTCTGGTCCATGAGGAGCGCGGCGATGGTGGTGCGGCTGCGGGAGATCCGCTCGTACGCCCGGGTGGGGTCCTCGCCCTCGCGCAGCGGGTCCGGGCCGAGGCGGTCGTGTATCGCCTGCTTCTCGGCGTCCGTGATGAGCGCGCAGGTGGTGGGGCCGCGGAGGTCCGCGTAGTGGGTGTCGTTCGCGAGGCGGAGGCGGACGGTGTCCGTGGGGGGCGGGGCGGGGGTTCTGCCGAAGGTGTACTTGCCGAAGAGGCCGAGGTGGATGTGGATCCAGGTGTCGTCGCCGGCGCCGAAGCCGAGGAAGAGGTGCTTGCCGTGGGCGTCGGTTCGGGTCAGTTCTTGGCCGGTGACGAGCGCTGCCGCGTCGGAGAACTTGCCCTGGGGGCTGGTTGTGGTGGCCTCGCGGCCGGCGAATTTCTCGGCGTGGTCCTGGGCGAGGCGGTGGATGGTGTGACCCTCGGGCACGCCACCGTTCCTTTCGGGTAACCGTGGTTGACGTCACGGGGCTCCGCCCCGGACCCCGCTGCTCAATCGCCGCAGGGGCTTAAAAGATTCGCCTCAATCGCCGGCGGGGCTTGATAGATAAGCCTGCGGCGGGGCTTGATAGATCAACCTGCGGCGGGGCTTGATGGATCAAGCCCCGCCGGCGATCGACAGATCAAGTCCCGCGGCGCTTGGGGGGATGGGTA
>NZ_JBEOVM010000205.1:0-5039 GCF_040295505.1 Streptomyces sp. NPDC002790
CGGGCGTCGTTGCGCTCGCTTGGGCAATCCACGCCGCGGGGGCTTTTGTGGGGGGGGGTCCGGGGCAGAGCCCCGAGGCGTCACGACCGCTGCTCAATCGCCGCAGGGGCTTAAATTGCCGAACCGAACGACCCTGCGGCGCGCAGGGTGGATGTGGAGTCGCAGCATGCAGCACACCGAGAACAACCGAACGCTCCTCGTCGCCGCCGCTCAGGGCGACGTCGACGCCGTACGGGCCGCCCTCGCGGCGGGCGCCGACGTCGAGGCCCGTGACGCGCACCGTCGTACGCCGCTTCTCCTGGCCTCCCTCAACGATCACGTCGCCGCCGCGGAGGCGCTCGTCGCGGCCGGTGCCGACGCGAACGCCCAGGACGACCGGGACGACAGCGCGTGGCTCGCCACCGGTGTCACCGGCTCCGTGGAGATGATGCGCGCCCTGCTGCCCGCCCGGCCCGACCTGAAGGTCACCAACCGGTTCGGCGGCATCTCCGTCATCCCGGCCTCTGAACGCGGCCACGTCGACTACGTACGGGCCGTCCTCCGCGAGACCGACATCGACGTCGACCACGTCAACCGGCTGGGCTGGACCGCCCTGTTGGAGGCCGTGATCCTCGGTGACGGCGGCCGCGCGCACCAGGAGATCGTCGAGCTGCTCATCACGGCGGGCGCCACCACCGATCTCCCCGACGGCGACGGCACGACCCCCCTCGAGCACGCCGAACGCCGCGGCTTCGCCGAGATCGCCGGCCTGTTGCGGGCCGTCCGGTGAGGCGCGCGGCCCTCGCGGCGATCGCCGTCGCGGTGCTCGCGACCGGGTGCGCTGCGATGCAGGCCGAGACGAACACACCCGCCAGTAAAGCGAGTTCGCCCGCGAAGAAGCAGGACACCGAAACCCCAAAAGCCGCCAGGACCCCCGACGGCACCCTCCTCGTCGCCGACTTCGGGGCCGACACGGTCTCCTTCGTAGACCCGGCCCCCGGCAAGGGCGCCTTCGACTCGGTGAAGGTCGGCCACGCCCCGTACGGGCTCGCCGTCGGTGACGACGGCCGGGCCTGGGTCGCCACCGCCGAGGGCGTCGCCGTCGTCGACACGGACAGCCGTGAACGCGAGGCCCTCATCCCGTACGAGACCGAAGGCCTCGGCCCGGTCACCGACGGCGAGTACCGCGGTGGCGGCATGGGCATCGCCCTCGCGCCCGACGGCAAGCACGCGTACGTAGGCGTCAATGTCCCTGATGGGAAAGGTGCGTTGGAGACCATCGACACCCGTGCCGGGAAGGTCACCGACACCGCCTCCGTCGGCCGGCGGCCCTTCGACGTCGACGTGTCGAGCGACGGGCGCCAGGTGTACGCCACCGATCACGACTCCTTCGACGTCACCGTCCTCGACACCCGCAGCGGCGACACCCGCCGCATCGAGGTCGCCCCGTACGGCACGGAGGGCGGCCTCGGCTCGTGGCTGAAGCCGCACTACGCCGCCGTCCGCCCCTCCGACGGCAAGCTGCTCTTCCCCTTCGAGGGCGAGAGGCTCGTCGTGGTCGACCCGGACACCGGCCGCTCGACCATCGAGTGGATGACCGCCAACACACACCAGCACGGCGTCACGATCACTCCCGACGGGACGCTCCTCGCCGTCGGCACGGGACCCATCGACCCGTCCGAGGATGAGGGGCCCTCGCTCACCGTCCGTGCCCCCGGCGGCAAGGAGAAGGTGATCCCGCTCGACGGGCCGCACGAGGACGTCGCCGTCTCCGAGGACGGCGGGACCGCGTACGTCACCGGCGGCTTCACCCGCGACGGCTACTGGAACGGCATCACGGCCGTCGACATCGACAGCGGTGACACCCGCAGACTGGCAGCGGGGGAACGGCCGTTGGGGATCGCGGTTCTGTAGGCGCCCCGGCAGTCTGCTTCAGTTTCATGCATCGAGTGAGCGTGAAACTGAAGCAGGCTTTGGGTTGTTGTGCTGAGTGGCTACAACAGTTCCTCGTCCCACTCGGGCTCGGCCAGACGCTCGCCCCGGCTGTCCGCGATGCGACGTACGTCGGTCAGGGACTCGCGCATCCGCGCCAGCAGGAACCGGAGCTGGGCCGGTGTGGACGTGTGGTCCGCGAGCATGTCCGCCGCGTGGTCCAGCAGGTCGTCCGCCATCCCGAGCTGGACACTCTCGATGTTGTCCGCGACGCGGGAGAGGTAGCCGCTGCCGTCGCTGATGAGGTAGGCGGGCTTGCCCTCCGAGGTCGCCCACGGGAGGAGGCGCGGCGTCGGCGGTCCCAGGAGGCGGGCGATAGCTTGGTTCATGTCGACCGGCTTTCTGTTGAGCCAGATTGGCCACGCCCCGGGAGGTCCCACAAACCTCGCCGGGGTTCTTCCTGTGGCCGCCCAGGGTGTGACGGGCAATCTCACGTTCTGAGACCAGAATTGGGTGCCGGTGCGTAGAGTTCCAGTAGGCAGAGAGTGACAATTCCGCTGGTCACATGGGGAGTTAGGTCATGGGTAACGCTTTCGGTGATTGGCTGCGGCAGCAGCGCGAGTCGGCAGGCCTGACGCAGCAGGCGCTCGCGGACATGGCAGTGATGACCCGTTCGCACATCGCCCACATCGAGGCCGGGCGCCGCGTCCCGTCGCAGGACGACGCGAAGCGGCTGGATCTGGCGTTGAGCACGGGGGATGTGCTGTTCAGCTTCTTGCCCAAGGGGAACGACAGGGCGGTTGCCGAGCACTTCGAGGCCGCCCGGCGGTTCGAACAACAAGCCATCATGGTCAGGGAGTTCGCACCGTCCTTCGTTCCCGGTCTGTTGCAGACCCGGGCGTACGCGGACGCGGTGCTGCGCACGAGTTTCCCTCCGCTGAGTGACGCGGAGCGTGACAGGGCCGTTGTCACACGCCTGGAGCGGGCGCACATCCTTGAGGACCCGGTGGCACCCGTACTGTGGGCGCTGCTGGACGAGGCGGTCATCCGGCGGCCGTTCGGCAGGCCGGAAGTGATGGCGGAACAGCTCACCCACATCGCCGACTTGGCCGACATCGAGCGCATCCGCGTCCATGTGATGCCGTTCGGGGCGGGCGGCTACATGCTGCTCCAGGGCATGCTCTCGCTCATGGAGTTCGAGGACCAGCCGCCGGTGGCCTATGTGGAGGGCTTGCTGACCGGCAGGGTCGAGGACTCGCCGTCCCTGGTGCGGCGAATCGAGCGCACATACGATCTCGCTCTAGGCAGCGCACTGCCGGTGAAGGAGACGGTCGATCTCCTGAGGGCGACAGCAAAGGAATACGGGCACCATGACAGCTGAGCGGCACCACATCCCCCGGGCCTCCGCGCTGAGCGGCTGGCGGAAGTCCAGCTACAGCGGAGCTGATCAGGGCAGCTGCCTCGAAGTCCTCGACGGATGTCCGACCGCCGCCGTCCCCGTCCGCGACTCCAAAGCCCCCCACGGCCCCGCCCTGCTCGTCCCAGCGACCACCTGGTCCGCGTTCGTCACCGCGGTCAAGGACGGCAACTTCGACCAGGAAATCGGGGCCGGGACGTGACGAAAGCCCCGGCCGTGTCCGCGGGTCGCGGGTACGGCCGGGGCCTTCGTCGGATCTCAACTCACCTTACGAACCTCAGACGTTGACGCCGAAGTCCTGCGCGATGCCGACCAGGCCCGAGGCGTAGCCCTGGCCCACGGCGCGGAACTTCCACTCCGCGCCGTTGCGGTACAGCTCGCCGAAGACCATCGCCGTCTCGGTCGCCGCGTCCTCGGAGAGGTCGTAGCGGGCGATCTCGGTGCCGCCGGCCTGGTTCACGATGCGGATGTACGCGTTGCGGACCTGGCCGAAGTTCTGCGTGCGGGTCTCGGCGTCGTAGATCGAGACCGGGAAGACGATCTTGTCGACGTCGGCCGGCAGCGCCGCCAGGTTGACGTTGATGGCCTCGTCGTCGCCCTCGCCCTCACCGGAGCGGTTGTCGCCGGTGTGGACGATCGACTGGTCCGGCGTCTGCTTGTTGTTGAAGAAGATGAAGTGACCGTCCGAGTAGACCTTGCCCTCGGGGTTGACCGCGATGGCCGACGCGTCGAGGTCGAAGTCGGTACCCGTGGTGGTGCGGACGTCCCAGCCGAGGCCCACGGTGACAGCGGTCAGGCCCGGAGCCTCCTTGGTGAGCGAGACGTTGCCACCCTTGGACAGGCTTACAGCCATGGTTCGGGAGTCCTTCCCTCGTTAAATACGGACGTACATGGTTGTACGTGTGCAGCCGAAGCTACTCGTACCCCTAGGAACGCCGTGAGGGGTGGGGAAGGTTCCAGGTCTCTTTACTTTCTTTACCCGGCTGCCACGGGAGGCCCGCCGGGCCGGGAAATGCGGGTGACGTGGACCGTACGGACGAGCGACCATGGACGCATGTCCGGTCCTTATCCCATCCGCGGTTCGGTCGTCCTCCCGGAGGCCGAGCTCCTTTGGCGTTTCTCGCGGTCGTCCGGGCCGGGCGGGCAGCACGTGAACACGTCCGACTCGGCGGCGGAGCTGCGCTTCGACCTCGCGGCGACGGAGGCGCTGCCGCGGGTGTGGAAGGAGCGGGCCCTGGAGCGGCTCGCGTCCCGTCTGGTGGGCGGGGTGATCTCCGTACGGGCCTCCGAGCATCGGTCGCAGTGGCGGAACCGGGAGACGGCGGCGGTTCGCCTCGCGGCGCTTCTCGCGGAGGCCACGGCGCCGCCGCCGAAGGTGCGGCGGCCCACCCGTGTCTCGCGGGGCGTCAACGAGCGTCGTCTCCGGCAGAAGAAGGCCCGCTCCGACACGAAACGGGGCCGCTCGGGCCGGGATTGGTAGTTATACCAAGCACCCGGCTTGCCATTCGAGCCCAGATCCGCACAGATCAAGCCCCTCCGGCGATTGAGGAGCGGGGTATGGGGCAGAGCCCCAGGCCCAGCCACGGCCACCCGGCGAGCGCCGGGGGGGGGGGGGGGGGGGGGGGGGGGGGGGGCGGGGGGGGGGGGGGGGGGGGGGCGGGGGGGGGGGGGGGGGGGGGCGGCCGGGGCCCCCGCCGGGGCGCGGGGCGGC
>NZ_JBEOVM010000206.1:0-5025 GCF_040295505.1 Streptomyces sp. NPDC002790
CCGCGACCCCCTCGGGTATCACCCCCCGGGGCGGCGTCTCCCCCGCCCCTTAGGGGAGACGCCGCCGACCGAGGTACGTGGCCCGGGCCCCGAGGTCACAGCTGCCCGAAGGGGCCACGCCGCCCACGGTGTTGAGGCGCGGGGTCCGGGGCAGAGCCCCGCGACCGGCGGAGGTCAACCCGCCCGATGCACCACCGCATCGCACAACTCCACCAACGCCACCTTCGCCTCACACTCCCGCAACGGCGCCAACACCGCCCTCGCCTCCTCCGCGAAGCGCACCGTGTCACGCCGCGCCTGCTCCAGCGCCGGATGCCCCCGCAACCGCGCGACCGCCTCGGCGAGCCGCTCGTCGTCCCCGAGGTCCGAGTCCAGGAGCTCGACCAGCTCCTTGTCCTCGGCGAGCCCGAGCCGCTCGGCCCGTTCCCGCAACCGCAGGACCGGCAGCGTGGCGATCCCCTCACGCAGATCCGTCCCGGGCGTCTTCCCGGACTCGTGCGAGTCGGACGCGATGTCGAGCACGTCGTCGGCGAGCTGGAAGGCGACGCCGAGCCGCTCCCCGTACTGGGTGAGCACATCCACCACGGTCTCGTCGGCCCCGGACATCATCGCGCCGAAGCGGCACGCCACGGCGATGAGCGAGCCGGTCTTCCCGCTGAGCACGTCCAGATAGTGGTCGACCGGGTCCCGCCCGTCGGCCGGTCCGGCCGTCTCCAGGATCTGGCCGGTGACGAGCCGCTCGAACGCCTCCGCCTGGATCCGGACGACGTCCGGGCCGAGGTCGGCGAGCGTGTGCGACGCGCGCGCGAAGAGAAAATCGCCGGTGAGGACGGCCACCGAGTTGTCCCAGCGCTGGTTGGCGCTCGGCACCCCGCGCCGTACGTCCGCCTCGTCCATCACGTCGTCGTGGTACAGCGTCGCGAGGTGGGTGAGCTCGACGCCGACGGCGGAGGGCACGATCCCCGGCGCGTACGGGTCGCCGAACTGGGCCGCGAGGGTCACGAGCAGCGGCCTGAACCGCTTGCCACCGGCGCGTACCAGATGCTGGGCGGCCTCCGTGATGAAGGGAACCTCGCTCTTGGTGGCTTCGAGCAGTCCCTCCTCGACAGCCGCCAATCCGGCCTGGACATCGGCTTCGAGAGCCTGGTCCCGCACGCTAAGACCGAAAGTCCCGACGACGGTCACGAGTGGGTCTCCTGTCTGCTGACGATCACATGGCGAACTCGGTCGATCAGTCGGTCGATGACACGGTTTGTCGATGTGTCGCTGCCATCACTCAAGTCAGCGTATCCGGTCGCGTTTCGATCACAGGTGGCGCCCGCCCGAACACCCCGGACCAGGCGGCCTCGCGACACCACCGGTATGTTCTTGATCAGCACAGACGACCTGGAGTACGTACTTTGTCCCGCACCGAGACCGACACGGGCAGCACACCGCCCCCTGAGGACGACACGGCCTTCTTCGGCCAGCCAAAGGGCCTGCTCACCCTCTCCGGCCTGGAGGTCTGGGAACGGTTCTCGTTCCTCGGCATGCAGGCCATCCTCGTCCTGTACTTCGCCGACACCGTCGCGCACGGCGGCATGGGCATGGACCCCGGCAACGCGGCCTCGGTCTCGGCGGCGTACGGCACGCTCGTCTACCTCGTCTCGGTCGCGGGCGGCTGGCTCGCCGACCGGATCCTCGGCTCGTACCGCGCCGTCCTGCTGGGCGGCATCCTCATCGCCTGCGGACATTACTCGATGGCGGTGCCCACGCCCACGATGACGTGGGTCGGGCTCGGCCTGATCAGTGCCGGTACCGGCCTGCTCAAGCCGAATGTCGCCTCGATGGTCGGCAAGCTGTACCGGACCGCCGACGAACGCCGCGACGCCGGCTTCGCGCTCTACTACATGGGCATCAACATCGGCGCGTTCGCGGGACCGCTGATCACCGGCTGGCTCGGCGACCACAAGGGCTGGCACTGGGGCTTCTCCGCCGCCGCCGTCGGCATGACGTTCGGCCTGATCCAGTACGTCGCGGGCCGCCGTCACCTGGCCGGGCGCACGGACGCCGCCGAGTACGCGCTGCCGCCCGAGGGGATGCGCCGGGCGGTGCGGCTGATGATCGTGGGCGCGGTCGTGGTGGCCGCCGTCGCGGTGGCCCTGGCCCTGGCCGGGTGGCTGACGATGGGCCGCTTCGTCGACGTCCTCACGTACATCTCGGTGATCGCGCCGATCGTGTACTTCGTGGTGATGTTCAGGAGCCCCCGGGTCACGGCGGAGGAACGCGGCCGCCTCAAGCCCTACCTGGTCCTCTTCATCGCCTCCGTCGCCTTCAACTTCATCCTGTTCCAGGCGTACTCGACGATGATGCTGCTGGCCGCCTCGAACGCCGAGTCGACCATCCTCGGCTTCGACTTCCCCACCAGCTGGTACGCCTCCGCGCTCGGCGCCTTCGAGGTGGCGCTGGCCCCCGTCGTGGCGGGCCTGTGGGTGCGGATGGGCAAGCGCCAGCCGCACGCCTCCAACAAGATCGCGATCGGCGTGATCCTGGGCGGCCTGTCGTTCGTGCTGATGGCGCTGCCGACGTCCGGCCACAGCGGTGACACGTACAAGATGGCGGCCTGGTGGATCGTCGGCTCGTACCTGCTGCTCGGGCTCGGCGACATCCTCGTCGAGACGTCCGGCATGTCGGCGACGACCAAGCTCGCCCCGAAGGCCTTCGCCAGCCAGACCATGTCGCTCTGGTTCCTCTCGCTCGCACTCGCGAACGGAATCCAGGCCCAGGTGGTCAAGGTCTACGGCGAGGTCTCGACCCCCGCCTACTTCGGCGTCAACGGCGCGATCGCGGTCGCGGTCGGTATCGCCGTGATCGCCCTGGCGCCGTGGCTGCGCCGCACCATGCACCCCGTTCACTGAGGTACTCCCATGAGCCCTGCTTCCCCCCACATCCGATCCGAGTTCCCGTACGGAACGGTCCGCGAGGACATCCGCGTACCCCTGTCCGACGGGACGACGCTCTTCGCCCGCGTATGGCGCCCGGTGACGGACGATCCCGTGCCGGTGCTCCTGGAGTACCTCCCCTACCGGACCTCCGACTGGACGGCGCCGCGCGACTGGCAGCGGCACCCCTGGTACGCGGGTCATGGCTACGCCTCCGTACGCGTGGACGTGCGCGGGCACGGCAACAGCGAGGGCATGCCGACCGACGAGTACTCCGAGACGGAGCTCGCCGACGGCGTGGAGGTCGTGAACTGGCTCGCCGCGCAGCCCTGGTCGTCCGGCAAGGTCGGCATGTTCGGCATCTCCTGGGGCGGCTTCAACTCCCTCCAGATCGCGGCCCTCGCCCCCGAGCCGCTGAAGGCGATCGTGACCGTCTGCTCGGCGGACGACCGCTACGACAACGACGTGCACTACATGGGCGGCTCCGTGCTCGCCGTCGACATGCACGCGTGGGCGGCGACGATGCTCGCGTTCGTGTCGCGACCGCCGGACCCGAAGTACGTGGGCGACGGCTGGAAGGACATGTGGACGAAGCGCCTCGACGCCGTCGACCCGTTCATCCACACCTGGCTCGACCACCAGACCCGCGACGACTACTGGCGGCACGGCAGCGTCTGCGAGGACTACTCCGCGATCAAGGCGGGCGTGCTCGCGGTCGGCGGCTGGCACGACCCGTACCGGGACACGGTGCTGCGCCTCGCCGAGCACCTCCCGGCCGAGCAGATGCGCGGCATCATCGGCCCCTGGTCGCACCAGTACCCGGACCGCGGCCTGCCGCCGGGCCCGGCCATCGGCTTCCTCCAGGAGACGCTGCGCTGGTGGGACCACTGGCTCAAGGGCGAGGACACAGGGGTCATGGCCGAGCCCAAGCTCCGCTCCTGGATCAGCGACTCGCACCCGCCGGCCACCGTCTACGACCGGCTGCCGGGCCACTGGGTCGGCGACACGTCATGGCCCTCGCCGAACGTCTCCCCCCTCTCGTACGCACTTCAGGGCCCGCCCCAGCTCGTGCGTTCGCCGCAGCACACCGGCCTGGACGCGGGCCGCTTCTTCCCGTTCGGGAACGATGCGGATCTGCCGCCCGACCAGCGGGAGGAGGACGCGAAGTCGGCGTGCTTCGAGTTCGAGGTGCCGCAGGACGTACGGGTACTCGGCAGGCCGCGCGTGACGCTGCGGCTGACGTGCCCGGTGGAGCGCGGGCAGGTCGTGGCGCGGGTGTGCGACGTGGCGCCGGACGGCTCCTCGACGCTCGTGACGCGCGGCGTCCTCAACCTGTCCTCCCGGCATGGTCGTTCCGAGAACGTGCCGTGGGAGCCGGACACCACGGAGGATGTCACCTTCGAGCTGAACGGCATCGGCCACGCCTTCCCGGCGGGACACCGCATCCGGCTCGCGGTCTCGTCCGCGTACTGGCCGTGGATCTGGCCCCAGCCGGGTTCGGAGGCCGGATTCACGCTCGACCCGGTGGGCAGCGCGCTCGAACTTCCCGTACGGAGCGGTGGGCCGGGCGCGGACATCACCTTCGCCGAACCGGAGCAGTCCGAGCCTCTCGGCGTCGTCTACCCGGAGACACTGGAGGGGCCGCGGCCCGAGCGGCTGGTCGTACGGGACGTGGCCGAGGGCGAGTGGAAGCTGGAGGTCGACCCGCGCTACGGCGGCACGCGTCTGTACCCGGACGGCCTGGAGTTCACCGAGGACGCGCTGGAGACGTACGTCATCAACGAGTCCGACCCGCTGTCCGCCCGCACCCGCTCCGACTGGACGATCCGCCTGCATCGCCCGGACACGGGCTGGGACGCGAAGGTCACCACCCGCTCCGAAATCACCTGCACGGACCGGGAGTTCATCACGTCCAGCGAGGTGATCTGCCGCGACGGCGAGGAAGTCGTCTTCCACCGCACATGGGAGCGACGGATCCCGCGCACGGCGGGGTGAGAGGCCTCCCGAAGGTCCTGCCGGACGGGCCTGCTCAATCGCCGCAGGGGCTATAAATAGCCCCTGCGGCGATTGAGGGGCGGGGTGGGGGTCAGTGGTCGTTCTGGGC
>NZ_JBEOVM010000207.1:0-4973 GCF_040295505.1 Streptomyces sp. NPDC002790
GCGGTGGACCTGTTCGATGCCGGTTCGGTGGAGGCGCTCGCCGAGCGCTGGAACCGGGTCCTTGAACTCGTGACCACGGCACCCGAGACCCGGCTGGGCGCCGTGGACGTCCTGCGCGACGACGAACGCGAACAACTCCTGCACGTGTGGAATGACACCACCGCCCCCATCACGGGCACGCACGTCGTCGAGGCATTCGGACAGCAGGTGGCCGCCGCTCCCGACGCGGTGGCGGTGATGGCGGACGGCGTCGAGCTGACGTACGGCGAGTTGGATGCAGCGGCGAATCGGCTGGCGCACCATCTGCGCGGCATGGGCGTGGGCCCGGAGTCCGTGGTAGGTGTGTGCCTGCCGCGCGGCGCCGAGTTGGTGACCGCGATCCTCGGAGTGTTGAAGGCGGGCGCGGCATATCTGCCGATCGACGGCCGGCTGCCGGTGGAGCGCGTGGCGTTCATGTTGGCCGACAGCCGGGCGCAGCTCGTATTGGGAACGCAGGAGGCCCTCGACGACCTGCCGGCCGGGCGGGTACGGATGGTCGCTGTCGACGACCCGATGACGGCTGCGCTGCTCGAGGCCCAGCCGGACACCACGCCGGCGGTGGCGATCGATGCGGCCGGCCTGGCGTATGTGATCTATACGTCGGGGTCGACGGGTGTGCCCAAGGGTGTGGCGGTCGCGCATGCCGGTGTGGTGAATCTGGTGGCGGCGCAGGGTGAGCGGTTTGCGGTGGAACGTGGCTCGAGGGTGTTGCAGTTCGCGTCGATCGGTTTCGATGCCGCGGTGTCCGAGGTGCTGGTGACACTGTGCTCGGGTGCGGCCCTGGTGATGGCATCGGCCGACGAACTGCTGCCGGGCGGCGGGCTGGCCGATCTGGTCGCCGGTAACGGGATTTCGCATGCGACGCTGCCGCCGGCGGTGCTGGGCGCTCTCGACGCCGACACCGACCTGGCCTCGGTCACCACGCTCGTATCTGCCGGTGAAGCCCTGGACGCGGGTCTGGTGGAGCGGTGGGCTTCGGGTCGTCGGCTGATCAACGCCTATGGCCCGACCGAGATCACGGTGTGTGCGTCGATGTCGCAGCCGCTGACACCGGGAGACGCGCCGACGATCGGTACGCCAACTGCCAACACACACCTGTACGTCCTCGATGAGTCGCTCCAGCCGGTGCCGGTCGGGGTTATGGGCGAGCTGTACGTGGCAGGAGCCGGCGTTGGACGCGGCTACGTCGGCCGTGCGGGCCTGACGGGTGAGCGGTTCGTGGCCTGCCCGTTCGGGACAGGTTCCGGTGAGCGGATGTACCGGACCGGAGACCTGGCCAAGTGGACCCCGGACGGCCAACTCGTCTTCGGCGGCCGCGCCGACGAGCAGGTCAAGATCCGCGGCTTCCGCATCGAGCCCGGCGAGATCGAGGCCGTACTCGAAGCTCACGCCGAGGTGGCCCAGGCCGCGGTGGTCGCACGTGAGGACACCCCCGGTGACAAGCGCCTGGTCGCCTACGTAGTGGCATCGGACCCGGACACCGACCCCGGCGAGAGCAGCATCGACACGGATGGTCTGCGTGACCTCGTGGCATCCCGGCTGCCGGAGTACATGGTCCCGGCCGCGTTCGTGACACTGGCGGAACTGCCGCTGACCGTCAACGGCAAGCTCGACCGCAGGGCCCTGCCCGCACCGGAGTACGTCGCGGGTGCGGGCCGTGCCCCGGCCACCGCGCAGGAGGAGATCCTTTGCGAGGTGTTCGCCGAGGTGCTGGGCGTGGAGTCGGTCAGGGTCGACGACAACTTCTTCCAGCTGGGCGGGCACTCCCTGCTGGCGGTGACCCTTGTCGAACGGCTCCGCGTGCGCGGTGTGTCGGTGTCGGTACGGGCCCTGTTCGAGGCCCCCACTCCGGCCGGCCTGGCCGGAGCCACGGGCATCGGCTCGGTGGAGGTGCCCGAGAACCTGATACCGGCGGATGCGGAGCGGATCACGCCGGAGATGCTCCCGCTGGTCGAGCTGTCGCAGCAGGAGATCGACCGGGTGGTCGCGGCGGTCGACGGCGGAGCGTCGAACGTGGCGGACATCTATCCGCTGGCGCCACTGCAAGAGGGACTGCTCTTCCACCATCTGCTGGCGGACGGCGGCGTCGACGCGTATGTCTCCGTACGCGTAGTGGAGTTCGCTTCACGGGAGCACCTGGACGACTTCGCCCACGCGCTGCAGCGCGTGGTGGACCGGCACGACATCTACCGCACGGCCGTGGTGTGGGAGGGGCTGCGCGAGCCGGTCCAGGTGGTGTGGCGACAAGCCGTGCTGCCCGTCGTCGAGCATGCGCTGGAGGTCGATCCGGCGGATCCGACGGCCGCGGTCGAAACCTTGCTGACCATGGCGGGCTCCGTGATGGACCTGGACCGGGCTTCGCTGATGGATCTGCACATGGCCGAGGTCCCGGAGGGCCGGTGGCTCGGTGTGGTGCGGATGCATCACATGGTGCAGGACCACTTGGGCATGGACGTGCTGCTGCAGGAACTGCGGGCGGTGCTGGCCGGCCGGGAGGACGAGCTGGCGCCGGCGATGCCGTTCCGGAACTTCGTGGCGCAGAGCCGTGACGTGCCACGGTCCGAGCACGAGCGGTTCTTCAGTGAGCTTTTGGCGGACGTGAGCGAGCCGACCGCCCCGTTCGGGCTCATGGACGTGCGCGGTGACGGCTCCGACGTGGTCTCCGAGATGGTTCCCCTGGACGCGGAGGTCGTAGCGGGACTGCGGGACGTGGCGCAGCGGCTCGGGGTGAGTGCGGCGACGGTGCTGCACGTGGCCTGGGCGCGGGTCCTTGCGGTGGTGGCCGGCCGGGACGACGTGGTGTTCGGCACCGTGCTGTTCGGCCGGATGAACGCCGGCGAGGGCTCGGACCGGGTGATCGGCCCGTTCATCAACACCCTGCCGGTGCGGTTGCGCATAGGCGACGTGGGTGTGCAGGCGGCCGTGGAGGAGATGCAGGTCCAGCTGGCCGGGCTGCTGGAGCATGAGCATGCTCCGCTGGCGGTGGCACAGCAGGCCAGCGGTCTGACGGACAGCACACCCCTGTTCACCTCCATCTTCAACTACCGGCACATCGCGGGGGAATCCAGCCAGTCGGAGCCGGAGCCGGAGCCGGAGCCGGAGTCGGATTCGGATTCGGATTCGGAGTCAAGGCCGGATACGGATACGGATACGGATACGGAGAGGCAGACGGAGGCTGATCGCCCGGATCCGATGGCCGGGATCCGTAATGTGTTCGTGCGGGAGCGGACGAACTATCCGATGGCGGTGTCGGTCAACGACCGCAGCGGTGGCGCCCTGACACTGACGGTGGAGGTGGCCGACTCGGTCGACCCGCAGTTGGTGGCTCGGCTGCTGCGCACCGCGGTGGAGAACACCGTCACCTCCCTCGTCGACGCCCCCGATGCCACGCTGCGCAGCATCGACGTCCTCGCCACCCAGGACCGCGAGGACCTCCTCCACCGGTGGAACGACACCGAGGCCGCAGGCCCGGCGGACACAGCCATCGAGCTCTTCGCCCAGCGGGTGCACGCCGCACCGGATGCGGTGGCAGTGATGGCCGACGGCGACGAGTGGTCGTACGCCGAGCTGGACGCACGCGCCAACCGGCTGGCGCACTGCCTGCGTGACCGCGGCGTGGGCCCGGAGTCGGTGGTCGGGCTGTGCCTGCCGCGTGGGCCGGAGCTGGTCGCCGCCATCCTGGGCGTGTGGAAGGCGGGTGCGGCGTATCTGCCGATCGATGGACAACTGCCGCGCGAACGAGTCGAGTTCATGCTCGGCGACGGTGGTGTGCAGCTGCTGGTGGCGGACCACACGGCAGCCGAGAGCCTGGCGGCGGTGCTGACCGGCATGCCGGTTGTGTGGCTCGATGAGCCGGAAGTGCAGGCACAGCTGGCCGAACTGCTGAGTACCGCCCCGCAGTTGACAGTGTCGCCGACTGGGCTGGCGTATGTGATCTATACGTCGGGGTCGACGGGTGTGCCCAAGGGCGTGGGTGTCGCGCATGCCGGTGTGGTGAATCTGGTGGCGGCGCAGGGTGAGCGGTTTGCGGTGGAACGTGGCTCGAGGGTGTTGCAGTTCGCGTCGATCGGTTTCGATGCGGCGGTGTCCGAGGTGCTGGTGACACTGTGCTCGGGTGCGGCTTTGGTGATGGCGTCGGCCGACGAGCTGTTGCCGGGTGGCGGGCTGGCCGATCTGATTGCCGGTAACGGGATCACGCATGCGACGTTGCCTCCGGTGGTGTTGGGCGCTCTCGACGCCGCCGATCTGGGCTCGGTGACCACGCTCGTATCTGCGGGTGAGGCCCTGGATGCGGGTCTGGTGGAGCGGTGGGCTTCGGGTCGTCGACTGATCAATGCATACGGCCCGACGGAGATCACGGTGTGTGCGTCGATGTCGCAGCCGCTGGCACCGGGAGAGGTGCCGTCGATCGGCGCGCCGATCGCGAATACGCGCCTGTACGTCCTCGACGAGACGCTCCAGCCGGTGCCGGTGGGTGTTGCGGGTGAGCTGTACGTGGCGGGTGCCGGTCTGGCGCGCGGCTATGTGGGCCGGCCCGGTCTGACGGGTGAGCGGTTCGTGGCGTGCCCGTTCGGGACGGGGTCCGGGGAGCGGATGTACCGGACCGGTGACGTGGCCAAGTGGACCCCGGACGGCCAACTCGTCTTCGGCGGCCGGGTCGACGAGCAGGTCAAGATCCGCGGCTTCCGCATCGAGCCCGGCGAGATCGAGGCCGTGCTCGAAGCGCACGCCGAGGTGGCGCAGGCGGCGGTGATCGCACGTGAGGACACACCTGGGGACGAGCGCCTGGTCGCCTACGTAGTGGCATCGGACACCGATGCCGGCCTGGACACAAGCGGCCTGCGGGACGTGGTGGCGTCGCGGTTGCCGGAGTACATGGTGCCGGCCGCGTTCGTGACGCTGGATGAGCTGCCTCTGACGGTCAACGGCAAGCT
>NZ_JBEOVM010000208.1:0-4967 GCF_040295505.1 Streptomyces sp. NPDC002790
CCGTCGAGGACGCCCGCGTCCACCACCACACCCACACCGGCATCCGCCAGCATGAACTCCACACGCTCGACCGGCAGTTCAGCATCCACCGGGACATACGCCGCCCCCGCCTTCCACACACCAAGAATCCCGGCAACCATCTCCACACCACGCGGCAGACGAAGCCCCACCACCGACTCCGCACCCACACCCCGGCCACGCAACCAATGCGCCAACCGATTCGCCCACACATCCAACTCGCCGTACGACACCTCAACGCCGTCCACGGTCACCGCGACCGCATCCGGAGCCGCAGCCGCCCACTCCTCGAACTGGGCCGGAATCGTCCTCCCATCCACCTCGACCGCGGTGTCATTCCACTCGGTGAGAACCCGATCGCGCTCATCGGCACCCAGCGCATCCACCGCATGCAGACGGACATCAGGCGCCGCGGCCACCGACTCCAACACCCGGCCGAACCAGCCCACCAACCGTTCAGCGGTCTCCGCCTCGAACAGATCCGCCGACGCGGTCAGGCCACCCCGCAACCCGGCCGGACGCCCCTCCTCGTCCAACACCTCCGACAACGACACATCGAGGTCGAACCTCGCCGAAACGGTGGCCACACCGCCTGCCGTCATCTCGTCGACACCCGTGCCGACCCCGGGCAGTTCCAGGGAGGCGCTCTCCATGTTCTGCACGGTGAGCATCACCTGGAACAGCGGGTGCCGGGTCAGCGAACGCTCCGGCGCCAGCTCCTCCACCAGCCGCTCGAACGGCACATCCTGATGCGCCAGCGCGCCCAGGTCCGCCTCCCGCACCCGCCCCAGCACCTCACGGAACTCCGGATCACCCGACAGATCCGTCCGCACCACCAACGTGTTCACAAAGAATCCGACGAGATCGTCCAGCGCCTCATCCGTACGTCCCGCGATCGCGGACCCGATCGGCACATCGGTCCCCGCACCGAGCCGTGACAGCGTCACCGCCAACGCCGCCTGAAGGACCATGAACACCGTCACACCCTCGGCCCGCGCCAGCTCCACCACCCGCTGATGCACCTCGACCGGCACCCGCAACGGCACCCGATGTCCCACATGACCGGACACCGCAGGACGCGCCCGATCCACGGGCAGCACCAGTTCTTCCGGCGCTCCGGCCAACTCCTGCCGCCAATAGCCGACTTGCTCGGACAACAGGCTGTCCGGGTCCGACTCCTCCCCGAGCAACTCCCGCTGCCACAACGCATAATCCGCGTACTGCACCGGCAACGCCGCGAACACCGGCGCCTCGCCACGCAGCCGCGCCGCGTACGCGATCGACACGTCCCGTGCCAGCGCGCCGCGCGACCAGCCGTCGCTGGCTATGTGGTGCGTCACGACCACGAGCACTTGGTCCTCCGGGCCGGCCTCGAACAGCCACGCCCGGATCGGCAGCTCCGCCGACAGATCAAACGTGTGCTGCGTGGCCTGCCGCACGGCCGCGTCCAGTTCACCGGTCTCCACGTGGGTGACCCGCAGCGACCAGTCGAGTTCCGCCGGGTCAAGGATGCGCTGGTAGGGCTCGCCTTCGACAACGGGGAACACCGTACGCAGCGACTCGTGCCGACCGAGCACATCCCGAAGTGCCGCGTCCAGCACCGCGGTGTCCACGCCACTGACCCTGACCGGCATCGAGATGTTGTACGTCGAACTCGGCCCCTCCAACTGGGCCAGGAACCAAAGCCGTTGCTGCGCGAACGACAACGGCACCCGCTCCGGACGCGTCTCCGCAGCCCGCAACGGCGTACGAGCCACCCCCGTCCCAGCGTCCAGGCGGTCGGCGAGCGCGGCCACCGTCGGCGCCTCGAACAACGCCCGAACCTCGACCTCCACCCCCAACACGACCCGAATCCGCGAGACCAACCGCACCGCCAACAGCGAATGCCCACCCAGCCGGAAGAAGTCGTCCTCGACCCCAACCGACTCCACACCCAGCACGTCGGCAAAGGCCGCGCAGAGGATCTCCTCCTGTACGGTCGCCGGACCCCGGCCGCCACTCGCGGCATACTCCGGCACCGGAAGGACCTTGCGGTCGAGCTTGCCGTTGGCGGTCAGCGGCAGCTCGTCCAGCGTGACGAACGCGGCCGGGACCATGTACTCCGGCAGCCGCGACGCCACCACGTCCCGCAGCACGCTGACATCGACACCGGTCTCGCCGTCGGCAGGCACCACATACGCGACCAGGCGCTTGTCGCCGGGCATGTCCTCACGGGCGATCACCGCGGCCTGCGCCACCTCGGCACAGGCTTCCAGCACGGCCACGATCTCACCCGGCTCGATCCGGAACCCGCGCACCTTCACCTGCTCATCGGCCCGGCCGGCGAACATTAGTTGCCCGTCCACGGTCCATTTGGCCAGATCTCCGGTCCGGTACATCCGCTCACCGCCGGAACCGAACGGGCACGCCACGAACCGCTCACCCGTCAGACCGGGCCGGCCCACATAGCCGCGCGCCAGACCGGCACCCGCCACGTACAGCTCACCCGCAACACCCACCGGCACCGGCTGCAACGTCTCGTCCAGCGCATACAGACGGGTATTGGCGATCGGCCGGCCGAACGGCACCGGGCCTTGCCGATCCGCGTCGACCACCTCGGCAGCCACCATCACCGTCGCCTCGGTCGGCCCATACGTGTTCACCAACCGGCGCCCCACCGACCACGCCCGCGCCACCGACTCACCAATCGCCTCGGCACCCACCAGCAGGGTCTCCACCTGCGACAGATCCTCCGGATCCAACACCCCGAGCAGAGACGGCACCACACTCGCCGCCCGCACCCCGGTCAACTCCGCCAGCCGCCGCGGCTCTGCCCTCTGCTCCTCCGACGCCACCCACAACGTCGCACCCGACGACAACGCCACCGCCACATCCAACACCGACGCATCGAAACTGAACGACGCGAACTGCAACACACCCACACCCGGACCCGCACCCATCACCGGCCCGAACACCGACACCAGATTCACCAACGACCCATGCGAGACCGCCACACCCTTCGGACGCCCCGTCGAACCCGACGTATAGATCACATACGCCAACCCCGACAGAACCAGCCGCACACCGGGCGCGGTATCCGGGTACTCCCCCAACCCGTCGAGGACGCCCGCGTCCACCACCACACCCACACCGGCATCCGCAAGCATGAACTCCACACGCTCGACCGGCAGTTCAGCATCCACCGGGACGTACGCCGCCCCCGCCTTCCACACACCAAGAATCCCGGCGATCATCTCCGCACCACGCCGGAGCCGAAGCCCCACCACCGACTCCGCACCCACACCCCGACCACGCAACCAATGCGCCAACCGATTCGCCCACACATCCAACTCGCCGTACGACACCTCAACACCGTCCGACACCACCGCCACCACACCCGGAGCCGCAGCCACCCACTCCTCGAACAACTCCACCACCGACGAACCAGCCACACCCGAGGCCGTGTCAGTGTCATTCCACTGCCGCAGCTGGGCACGCTCGTCGCCATCCAGCACATCCACCGCATGCAACCGGACATCGGGCGCCGCGGTCACCGACTCCAACACGCGGCCGAACCAGCCCACCAACCGTTCAGCGGTCTCCGCCTCGAACAGATCCGCCGACACGGTCAGGCCACCCCGCAACCCGGCCGGACGCCCCTCCTCGTCCAACACCTCCGACAACGACACATCGAGGTCGAACTTCGCCGAGTTGGTGGTCGACCGATCCAGGCTCTGCGATCCGCCTCCCCCGGGCTCGACGTTGTGCAGGGTGAGCATGACCTGGAACAGCGGGTGTCGGGACAGCGAGCGCTCCGGTGCCAGTTCCTCCACCAGCCGCTCGAAGGGCACGTCCTGATGTGCGAACGCGCCCAGGCTCGCCTCCCGCACCCGCCCCAGCACCTCACGGAACTCCGGATCACCCGACAGATCCGCCCGTACCACCAGCGTGTTCGCGAAGAACCCGACCAGGTCGTCCAGCGCCTCGTCCGTACGCCCGGCAACCGTCGACCCCACCGGAACATCCGTCCCCGCACCAAGACGGGAAAGAGTGACCGCCAGGGCCGCCTGAAGGACCATGAAGACCGTCACGCCCTCGGCGCGCGCCAGCTCCACCACCCGCTGATGCACCTCGGCCGACACCCGCAACGGCACCCGACGCCCCACATGGCTCGCCACCGCAGGACGCGCCCGATCCGAGGGCAACGTCAACTCCTCCGGCACCCCGGCCAACTCCCGCCGCCAGTACCCCACCTGCTGCGACAGCACACTCCCCGGGTCGGACTCCGCACCCAGCAACTCCCGCTGCCACAACGCGTAATCCGCGTACTGCACCGGCAACGCCGCGAACACCGGAGCGTCCCCCCGCAGGCGAGCCGCGTACGCCTTCGAGACATCACGCCGCAGCGCGCCCATCGACCACGCGTCGCCGGCGATGTGATGCACCACCACCACGAGTACCTGCTCATCCGGCCCGGCCTCGAACAGCCACGCCCGAATCGGCACCTCCGCCGCCAGATCAAACGCGTACTGCGACGCGTGGCTGACGGCAGCGCCCAGCTCGTCGGCCTCCACGCTGCGCACTTCGAGTCGCCACTGGAGCTCTCGCGCGTCGAGGATCCGCTGGTACGGCTCACCCTCCACGGCCGGGAACACCGTGCGCAGCGTCTCGTGGCGCCCGATCACGTCTCGCAGCGCGTCGTTCAACGCGGTGACATCCACCTCGCCGGTCAACGGCACAGCCAGGGGGATGTTGTAAGCCGGGCTCGGCCCCTCCAACTGGCCGAGGAACCACAGCCGTTGCTGCGCGAACGACAACGGCACCCGCTCCGGACGCGTCTCCGCAGCCCGCAACGGCGTCCGAGCCACCCCCGTCCCAGCGGCCAGACGGTCGGCGAGAGCGGCCACCGTCGGCGCCTCGAACAACGCCCGAACCTCGACCTCCACCCCCAACACGACCCGAATCCGCGA
>NZ_JBEOVM010000209.1:0-4934 GCF_040295505.1 Streptomyces sp. NPDC002790
GCCGAGCCCCGGGGCGCTCGCCGGGTAGCCGTGGCTGGGCTTGATTGGCTCAATCGCCGTCGAGTCTTGACGGAGTCAGGCCGCGCCGACCTGTTGCGCGACCGTGATCCGGCCGACCAGGGCCTCGTACGTCGACGGGTCGAATTCGCCGGCGACGGGGGACACGACGGTCGCCGCCGACAGGGCCACCGCGCGGGCCAGGCGCTGGGGCCACGGAAGGTGGGCGACGTGGCCCGACAGCAGCCCCGCCACCGCCGAGTCCCCCGCCCCCGTCGGGTTACCGGCGAGACGGTCGGGGGCCGGCGCCCGCCACTCCCCGTCCGCCGTGAGCGCGCACAGCCCCTCCGCCCCGAGCGAAGCGACCACCGCATGCGCCCCGCGCCGCCGCGCGTCCTTCATGGCCTGCAACGGCTCGTGGGAGCCGGTGAGTTCGGCCAGCTCGTCCGCGTTCGGTTTCACCAGGTCGGGGCGGGCGGCGACACCGCGACGCAGCGGTTCGCCGCTGGTGTCCAACAGCACCGGGACGGAGGCGGCACGCGCGGCCCGTACGAGCGTCGCGTAGGCGCCGACCGGGACGCCCGGCGGCAGGCTCCCGCACAGGGCGACCGCTGAGGCGGAGCGGAGCAGATCCGCGTACGCCTCCTGGAAGGCCGCCCACTCGGCGGGCGTGATCGTCGGGCCCGGCTCGTTGAGCTGCGTCGTGTCGCCGGTCGAGGCGTCGACGACGGCGATCGTGCGGCGGGTCGTGCCGGACACGGGCACCAGGGCGTCCGCGACACCGGGGGTGTCGAGCAGCTGGTCCTGGAGTGTGCGGCCTGTCGCGCCGCCCACGAATCCCGTCACTGCCACCTCGTGACCGAGCGCGGCAAGCACCCGCGCCACGTTCAGACCCTTGCCGCCGGGCCGCTCGACGACCTCGTTGACGCGGTGCGTCGTGTGCGGGCGCAGGGACCGCACCCGGTACGTGATGTCGAGTGCGGTGTTCAGCGTGACCGTGAGGATCACAGGACCTCACCCCCCCTTACGTACTTTCAGTAACGGGGCCTGATCATGCCAAAGTCAAGGCGGTTGGCCCAGACCGCGGGTCAACCGCCCTGTATTCGCCGGGGGTTACGGCCGGACCAGCCACTCGCCCTTGCGGAGCACGCCCTTGACCTCGAACTCCGCGTCCAGGACCACGAGGTCGGCGTCCTTGCCGGGCTCCAGCGAGCCCACCTTGTCGTACACGCCGAGGAGTTGGGCCGGGTTGACGGAGATGGCCCGGACGACGTCCTCGACGGGCAGCTTGTCGATCGTGACCGCCCGCTTGAACGCCCGGTCCAGGGTGAGCGTCGAGCCCGCGATGGAGCCGCCCTCGACGAGCCGCGCCACGCTGTCCTTCACCTCGACCTCCAGCGTGCCGAGCATGTAGCGCCCGTCGCCGAACCCGGCCGCGTCCATCGCGTCGGTGATGAACGCGACCTTCCCCGCGCCCTTGTGATGGAACGCCAGCTCCAGGGCGGCCGGGTGCAGATGCGTGCCGTCGTTGATCAGCTCGACGGTGATCCGCTCGTCCTCCAGGAGCGCCGCGATCGGCCCGGGGGCGCGGTGGCCGAGGCCGGGCATCGCGTTGAACAGGTGCGTGGCGACCGTGGCACCCGCGTCGATGGCCTCCACCGTCTGCTCGTACGTGGCGTCGGTGTGGCCGATCGCGGCGATCACGCCGTGCTCGGCGAGGAGGCGTACGGAGTCGATGCCGCCGGGCCGTTCGGTGGCGAGGGTGACCATCTTGGCCTGGCCGCGGGCGGCGTCGAGCAGCTTGCGGACCTCGGCCGGGTCGGGGTCGCGCAGCAGCGTCTCGTCGTGGGCGCCCTTGCGGCACGGCGAGATGAACGGGCCCTCGAAGTGGATGCCCGCGATCTCCCCGTGCTCGGCCAGCTCGGAGAGCAGCCCCGCGCGCTGGATGAGGAAGTCCATGCTGCCGGTGACGAAGGACGCGACGACCGTGGTCGTGCCGTGGTGGTGGTGCGTCCGTACGCCCGTGAGGATCTCTTCGAGCGTGCCGGAGGTGAAGGACGCGCCGCCACCGCCGTGGTTGTGGATGTCGACGAAGCCGGGGACCACCCAGTGGCCTGTCAGGTCGACGGTCTCGGCGCCGTCCGGGGCAACCCCGGCGATCTTCGTGCCGTCGACGATGACGCGTCCGTCGGTGACGGTCCCGGTGGGCAGTACCACCTTGGCACCGGCGAGCACCTTTGCTGTGGCCATCAGGCGGTTACCTCCGTGGTGTCGACAGTGACGTCGGCTAGCAGGTCCCAGGCGAGCAGTCCCGCGCCCAGGCATCCGGCGCTGTCCCCGAGGACGGCCGGGACGATCGTGGGGAGCGCCTGGAAGGTGACGCGCTCCGCGACGGCCGCACGCAGGGGTGTGAACAAGGTTTCCCCGGCCTCGGCGAGCCCGCCACCGATGATCAGCGTGCGGGGGTCCAGCAGAGTGAGCGCGAGCACCAGGCCGTCGGCGAGCGCGTCCACCGCGTCCCGCCAGACCTGGACCGCCTTCGGGTCGCCCGCGTCGACGGCCTTCGCGCAGTCCGCCGCGGTCGCCTTCTCGTCGCCGCTCGCCTCCTGCCAGGCCAGGGTGACCGCGGAGGCGGACGCGTACCGCTCCAGACAGCCGCGCTGACCGCAGCCGCAGGCCACGCCGCCGGGGCGGACGACCACATGGCCGATCTCGCCCGCGGAGCCGTGCGCGCCGGGCTCGATGCGGCCGTCGATGCCGATGGCGCCGGCGATCCCGGTGCCCAGCGGCATGAACAGGAACCGGTCGGCGTCCTTGCCGGCCCCGAGTCGGCCCTCGCCGAGCCCCCCGGTGCGCACGTCGTGGCCGAGCGCCACGGGGATGCCGCCGAGCCGCTCGCTGAGCAGGGACCGCATGGGGACGTCGCGCCAGCCGAGGTTGGCGGCGAACAGGGCGATACCGTCTCTCTCGTCCACGACGCCGGGCACCGCGACCCCGGCGGCGCGGGCGGGCTCGCCGAGGTGCTGCTCGCCGTACGCGCGCAGGTCGGCGGCGAAGCCGAGGATCGACTCCACGACCGCGTCGGCGCCGCGCTCGCGCTGGGTCGCCCGGCGCGCCTGGTGCAGCAGATTGCCGTCGGCCCCGACCAGGGCGGCCTTCATCCCGGTGCCGCCCACGTCGAGGGCGATGACATGTTTCACGGAGACAGTCTCGCTCGTCCACCCTTGAGAGGTCTAGTCCAGTCCCCCCTCGTTTCCGCTCCGGCGCCCATGTGGTGTAGACCTTCCGGGAGACCATGGGACAGGCCTGTGGCGCGAAGGACACAGTTGGAGTGCGGCAGTGCGCAAGGGGAGGACCGCTCTGACCGTGGCGGCCGCGCTCGGGGTGGTGGCCGCGTCGTCGCTGCTCACCGCCTGTGGAAGCGGCGACTCGGACGACGCCGTCACGCTGCGGCTGGTCGCGGCCGACTACGGCGACTCGCAGGCCAACAGCTCCCAGAAGTACTGGGACGACCTCGCCGCCGGCTTCGAGAAGAAGCACCCGAACATCAAGGTCGACGTCGACGTGCACTCCTGGGACGTCGTCGACAAGAAGGTCAAGGACATGGTCGCCGCGGGCCACGCGCCCGACATGGCGCAGATCGGCGCGTACGCCGACTACGCGGCGGCGGGCAAGCTGTACCCCGTCGACAAACTGCTCTCCGTGCCGGTCCAGGCCGATTTCGTCGGCCAGATGAGCCAGGCGGGCGAGATCAAGGGCGCGCAGTACGGCATGCCGTTCGCCGCCTCCACGCGCCGCCTCTTCTACAACAAGAAGCTCTTCGCCGAGGCCGGCATCACGCCGCCGAAGACCTGGGCCGACCTGGTGTCCGACGCCAAGGCGCTCAAGGCGCAGGGCGTGCGCTACCCCTTCGCGCTGCCGCTCGGCACGGAAGAGGCGCAGGCCGAGACGTTGATCTGGATGCTCAGCAACGGCGGCGGCTACATCGACAACGTCGGCAGCTACGCCCTCGACGACAAGAAGAACGTCGAGGCGCTGTCCTGGCTCAAGAGCAACCTGGTCACCAAGGGCCTCACCGGCCCGACGGCCCCCGCGAAGCTCAACCGCACGCCCGCGTTCCAGGCCTTCGCCAAGGGCCAGGTCGGCATGGTGTCGGGCCACCCCACGCTGATGAACATGGCGAAGGCCAAGGGCGTCGACTACGGAGACGTGGCGATCCCCGGTCCGTCCGGCACGCCCAGGTCCACGATGGGCGTCAACGACTGGATGATGGCGTTCAAGCAGGGCGGTCACCCCAAGGAGACCGGGGAGTTCCTCGACTACGCCTACAACCAGAAGAACGTCCTCGACTTCTCCCGCAAGTACACCGTCGCGCCGGTCACGGTCTCCGCGTCGAACGCGATGACGTCCTCGGCGAAGGACAAGGCGCTGCGACCGTTCATCGACGAGCTCGCGGGTGCGACGTACTACCCGGCCAACAAGACGTCCTGGCCCGAGGTCAGCGCCGAGCTCAAGAAGCAGATCGGCTCCACGGTCGCGCCGCGGGGCAGTGCGGCGGGGACGCTCGGCGCGATCCAGAACCATGCGGCGGCGGCGGAATCCGCCGAGTAGCGTGGCGGGTATGGATCCTCTCGGCGATCGCGAGCGCGCGGTCCTCACCTTCGAGGGCCGTGGCTGGCCCTCCCCGGGAGCCAAGGAGCGCGCGATCCGCGAGGACCTGGACCTGGCCCCCGTCCGCTACTACCAACTCCTCAACGCCCTCCTGGACGACCCACGGGCCGTCGAATTCGCCCCGGTGACGGTGAACAGGTTGCGCCGAGTCCGGGACGCGCGCCGCCGCGAACGCTAACCCCCGGGGCTCCGCCCCGGACCCCGCGCCTCAATCGCCGGCGGGGCTTGTTTTGCCCACCCGCCGCGGGGGTTTGGTATTTCAAACC
>NZ_JBEOVM010000210.1:0-4815 GCF_040295505.1 Streptomyces sp. NPDC002790
ATTTGCTCAACCGCCGCCGACGGGGCTTGTTATTTCAAGCCCCTGCGGCGATTGAGCAGCGGGGTCCGGGGCGGAGCCCCGAGGCCGCAACCACGGTGTGGCGCAACAATCAGTCCTCCGGCGGGAAGACGACCTCGCCCGTGTCCAGCAGCGTGACGGTGATCGCCTCCACGGGGCACCCCTCCGCCGCCGCGAGCACCCGCTCGTTCGCATCGCCATCCGCCTCCACCGGATGGGACTGCCGCGCACTGTCGAGGCGGAACCCGTCCGGCGCCGCGTTCACACACATCGCGGAGCCGATGCACACGCTCCGGTCGACCTCCACATGCCACCGGTCACCCATGCTCAACTCGCCTCCGGCTCGTACCCCGCGGGCAGGTGGATCATCTTGTGCTCGAAGTACTCCCCGTACCCCTCGGGCCCGAACTCCCGCCCCAGCCCGGAGTTCTTGTAGCCGCCGAACGGCCCGAGCATGTCGAGGCTGAACGTGTTCACGCTGTACGTACCCGTGCGCACCTGCCGCGCGATGTCGACCCCGTGCGCGGTGTCGGCCGTCCACACGCTGCCGCTGAGGCCGTAGTCGGAGTCGTTGGCGATCTTGATGGCCTCGGCCTCGTCGCCGTACGGGAGCAAGCAGATGACCGGGCCGAAGATCTCCTCGCGGGCGATGCGCATGGAGTTGTCGACGTCGCCGAAGAGGGTCGGCTCGACGTACCAGCCCCGCTCGAAGCCCTTCGGAACGCCGCCGCCCGTGAGGATCTTGGCGCCTTCCTGCTGGCCGATGCGGATGTAGTCGAGGGAGCGCTGCTGCTGCCGCTCGGCGACGAGCGGGCCGAGCTCGGTGGCCGGGTCGAGTGGATCGCCGACCTTCAACGCTGACGCCGCCGTGGAGAACGCGTCGGCGAACTCGTCGTAGCGCGAGCGCGGGACGAGGATGCGGGTCTGCGCCACACAGGCCTGCCCGTTGATCATCCAGGCGAACGGGACGATGCCGCCGACGGCGGCCGCCGCGTCGGCGTCCTCCAGAATCACGGCCGCGGACTTGCCGCCGAGTTCGAGGGTGACGCGGGTGAGGTTGCGCGACGCGACCTCCATGACGCGCTTGCCCGCGGCGACGGACCCGGTGAAGGAGACCTTGTCGACGCCCGGGTGCCCGACCAGGTACTCGCTGACCTCGCGGTCGGCGGGAAGGATGGAGAGCACGCCCTCCGGCAGCCCGGCCTCGGTGGCTATCTCGGCCAGCAGATACGCGTCGAGCGGCGTCTCCGGCGAGGTCTTCAGGATCACCGGGTTCCCGGCGAGCAGCGCGGGCGCGAGCTTCGCGGCGGCGGTGAACTGCGGGACGTTCCACGGGACGATGGCCGCGACGACGCCGACGGGTTCGCGCCGCACGAGCAGCTTGCCGAGGGCGCCGTCGCGCGTCTCCTCGTACGTGAAGTTCCGGGCGACGTTGATCGCGGAGTCCCAGACCATCATCGCGGCGAGCGCCTGCACCATGACGCCCGAGGTGTACGGGGTGCCGTTCTCGCTGCTGATGACGCGGGCGATCTCCTCGTGCCGGACCGCGAACGCGTCCTTGATCTTCGTGATGACCTCGATGCGCTCGTCGAGACTCATCCGCGGCCAGGGGCCGTCCTCGAAGGCGCGGCGGGCGACGGCCACGGCGCGGTCGACATCGGCGGGCGCGGCGTGCGGCACCCTGCCGAACACCTCTCCGGTGTGTGGCGAGACGACCTCGATGACCTCCTTGCCGAGGGGGTCGGTCAACTCTCCGCCGATGAACAGCTGTCCGTGTTCCACGAGCTCGGTCATGGCTGGCATCCTCACGCACGACATTTCTGACGGTGTTTCAGAACTGATACCAGTTCTAGTTGCGATCCGGAAGGGTGCTGCGCACCCTGAAGGTCGTGCGCTCGGGCGACCATTGAAACAAGTTCTACAAGTTCCCGTACAGTGGCGGCAGTTCGGCTGGAGCGGCGGAGGGTGTCCGATGGCAGAGGCGACGCAGGTGACCGACCACAGCGGGGGCGTGCACAGCATCCGCGTGCCGATCCCGGACAATCCACTCGGCTTCACCCTCGTCTACCTGGTCGACACCGACGCGGGCCCCGTCCTCATCGACACGGGCTGGGACGACCCGACGTCCTGGGACGCGCTCACCACCGGCCTGACCGCCTGCGGCACGCGCGTCGAGGACCTCACCGGCGTCCTGATCACCCACCATCACCCGGACCACCACGGCCTGTCGGCCAAGGTCCGGGAGGCGTCCGGGGCCTGGATCGCGATGCACGAGGCGGACGTGGCGGTGGTCAGGCGCACCCGGGAGAACAAGCCGGCGCGCTGGTACGCGTTCATGGTGGCGAAGCTGGTCGCGGCCGGTGCGCCCGAGGAACACATCGCCCCGCTGATCGCGGCCCGCGACTCCGGGAAGCAGCACCAACTCCCCGGCTTCGCACCCGCGTTGCCGGACCGCACCATCACCCCTGGCGACCTCCTCGACCTGCCGGGCCGCCGCCTGCGCGCGATCTGGACGCCGGGCCACACCCCCGGCCACGTATGCCTGCACATGGAAGAGGACCACCCGGCGAACCTGCCCGGCAACGGCCGCCTCTTCTCCGGCGATCACATGCTGCCCGGCATCACCCCGCACATCGGCCTGTACGAGGACCCGGACGACGCCACCGTCACGGACCCGCTCGGCGACTACCTCGACTCGCTCGAGCGGGTGGGTCGGCTCGACCCGGCGGAGGTCCTCCCGGCGCACCAGCACACGTTCACCGACGCCCCGGCGCGCGTGGGCGAGTTGCTGGACCACCACGAGGAACGCCTCACCGGCCTCCTCACCCTCCTCGCCACTCCCCTCACCCCGTGGCAGCTCGCCGAGCGCATGGAGTGGAACCGCCCGTGGTCCCAAATCCCTTACGGCTCCCGCACGATCGCCGTCTCCGAGGCGGAGGCCCACCTGCGCCGCCTCCAGAAAACGGGCCGCGTGGAACAGGTCACGGACAGCGACCCGGTGACGTACCAGTCCGTCATTTAAAGCCCCTGCGGCGTTTGAGCAGGCTTCTCAAGCCCCTGCGGCGATTGAGCAGGCTTCTCAAGCCCCTGCGGCGATTGAGCAGGCCTTTCAAGCCCCTGCGGCGATTGAGGCGCGGGGTCCGGGACAGCGCCCCGCAACCGCAACCCCGGTGCAGCCGATCTTTGCCGCACCTTCATGGAAGGGACGCCCGCAGAGGCGTATCTTCGGCCTCCAAGGGCTCTCACGAGCTGGAACGACAAGGGGGCGCCCGCCGATGACGCCGGACGAGGCAGTGGTCGGCCAAACGGGGAAGCTGGTCCTCGGCACACGTGGGGCCGATGGTCCGGGCGAGGTGTTGGTGCAGGTCAGGGGCGGGACCGAGACCTTTCTCGCGTACTCGGACGACCCCCTGGAGCGGGGCGCCACCGTGCTCGTGATCGAGTCCCGCGGCTGCCGGCAGGTCGTGGTCATGGCCTGGTCCGACCCTCTTCTCTCCGACGGCGAGGGCGACGCCCGCTAAGGAGACGTACAGGCATGTTCGGATATCGCGTTCCCGCACCCGACGAGGCGATGCTGATCTCGGGCGGCAGGCGGGGACTTGGGGGAGCGCCGTTCCGCGTCGTCACCGGGCACGGGAAGTTCGTACTCCCGGTGTTCCGCAAGACCCGCTTCCTGTCGCTCGCGATGAGCGAGGCGGAGGTCGTCGAGAAGTGTGTGACCAAGCAGGGCATCGCCCTGACCGTGCGCGCGGTGATCGCCTTCAAGGTCGGCAACGACCATGAGTCGATCGTCAACGCCGGGCAGCGGTTCCTCTCCGACCAGGAGCAGATGTCGGTCCTGACCGGCCGGATCTTCGCGGGCCACCTGCGTTCGATCATCGGCTCGATGACGGTGGAGGAGATCGTCACCGAACGCCAGAAGCTCGCGACGGAAGTGCTCGACACCTCGAAGTCGGAGATGGCGAAGATCGGCCTGCACGTCGACTCGCTGCAGATCCAGTCCATCGACGACGGCCAGACCGGTTACATCGAGGCGATGTCGCGCCCGCACAAGGCCGCCATCCAGCGGCAGGCGCAGATCGCGCAGGCGCAGGCCACGCAGGCCTCGGCGGAGGCCGAGCAGGCGGCGGCCCGCAAGCAGGCCGAGTACGCGCGGGAGACCGCGGTCGTGCAGGCCGAGTACAACGCCCAGGTCGACCGGGCCAAGGCGCAGGCCGAGCAGGCGGGACCGCTCGCGCTCGCCCACGCCCAGCAGGAGGTCCTCGCGGCGCAGACGGAACTGGCCATGCGGCAGGCCGAGTTGCGGGAGAAGCAACTGGTGTCGGAGATCGTCAAGCCGGCGCAGGCCGATGCGGAGCGCATCCGCGTGCTGGCTCTCGCCGAGGCCGAGCGGATGAAGATCCAGGCGGAGGCGGCGGCGTCGTACGACCGGGTCGCGCTCGACCGCATGCTCATCGACCAGCTTCCGCAGATCGTGAAGGAGGCGTCGGCGGGGCTCGCCGGGGCGAACGTCAACGTCCTCAACGGGGCGGATGGCCTCGGCGAGATCGCGGCGGGTCTGGTCGGCCAGGGCCTGACCATCCTGGACTCGGTCCGCAAGAACCTCTCCGGCGAGGGTGGGGACGGTGTCGGCTCGGCCGTGGAGCCCTACGTAGCCGCTCCGCGCGGGGGCGACGACGGTCCGGTAGACGTCCGCTGACGCCACGGGGCTCCGCCCCGGACCCCGCGCCTCAAACGCCGGCGGGGCTGAAAAGATCGCCTCAATCGCCGGCGGGGCTTGATCTATCAAGCCCCGCC
>NZ_JBEOVM010000211.1:0-4753 GCF_040295505.1 Streptomyces sp. NPDC002790
GGATGGGGGTGCCAAGGTGGAGCGCCCGCTTGGACGAACGACCTTGGCACCCCCATCCCCCCCATGTTGGCCTTCGGTGCCGTTCAGACCGGAGGAACCCCCACGACCCATTTGAATAACCCCCCACCCAACGGCACCCGAAAAGAGGGATCCTCTGGGCTAGTGGCCGGGGTTTGGGGCAGAGCCCCATAAAAAAACTCGACCGCCTCCGGCGGATGGTTCGGCTCCCGCCGGGACCAAAAGAAAAAGCCCCCTGCCGGGGGCTTTCCTACTTCCGGCCCGAAGACCTTCGCTTGTAAACCGCTGCCCTACTGATCCTTGCCGCTTCCGCGATCTGAGAGGGAGTCAGGATCTCGTTCGCATCGGCAGCCGCAGACAACTTCCGCTCTGTGCCTTCGCATTCGACACGGATATCTCCGAGAACTCGTAGCAAACTCCGGTACCACTCGCGATCATCGTTCATGTTCAAGTCCTCGGCACTCAGGCCGTGTTGGGCAAGATCCCGGATCTTCTCCAGGCTCGTCCGGACTGCATCCGACTGGCGATCAAGACCATGAGGCATCGTCTACTCCAAGACTCTGGGTGGTAACTAGTTGACACTCTCAGTGTACTCATGCAGTCTAGAGGTCATCGGGCCCCCGGATCTCTATCCACAGGCTCGATGTCAGAGGTTTCCGGTAGACCAGAGATCAACTCCGAACGAGAGGTACTCCCATGCCCGCGATCTTCCACGTTGACCAGGCCCGCACCTTCAAGGCCGTCATGTTCATGTCCGCCGCGCCGAAGACCGAGTTCGGCAAGAACGACGTCCAGGCCACCCTCAAGGACGGCACGCCCAAGTGGGAGGTCCAGGTCGTCGCCTCCTTCGAGCAGTTCGGCAAGGTCGAGAACGAGATCCTCAAGATCGGCGTCAACTCGTACAAGAACCCCGGCGAGGCCCTCCAGCACATGCCGCAGCCCGTCGAACTCGTCGGCTTCCGCGTCGGCGTCTCCCCGGTCGACAAGCGTGTCGACCAGAACGGCCGCGAGAAGATCACCGGCGGCACCGCCTGGTACCAGGCCGACGAGGTCCGCGCCCTCAACGCCGCCCCGCCCGCTCGCGCCTCCAAGTCGGAGGGCTGATCCATGAGCCGCCAGGACCAGATCAACTCCATCGCGGCCGATCTCGCCGTGGCCGCCATGCGCGGATACGACGAGTTCAAGGTCGTCGCCCAGGAGGTCGACGACCGGTACCCGCTGGAGATCAAGCAGGAGATCAACGCACGCCTCGCTGACACCACTCCGAACCCCACGGAAGGCTGATCAAGGTGCTCGATGATCTGAACCAGATCACGACGCTCGCTCCCAATGCGGCGGTCCTCCTCGTGGGGATCGCCGCCTTGGCGGGCACCGTCTGGACCGCAGTGATCACGTACCAGTACCTTCGCGCCACCCCTCTCCAGCGCCAGCGCATGCGCCACGCCTGGAAGATCGCTCGCCGCTGGAACCGACAGGCCAAGAACCTCGGCCTGGCCCGCATCGACGAGAACACCCGAGGCACCACCGACTGGCGAGGCCAGAAGAAGCAGACGATCACTGTCGTGCCCAAACTCGTCGTCAAGCCCGAGCCGTACGGCATCCGCGCCCAGATGAAGACCATCCCCAAAGTCGGCCTCGCAGAGGTCCAGGCCGCAGCCGAGTGGATCGCAGACGACTGGGACTGCGAGAGCGTCGAAGCCGTCCGCATCAAGTCCGGCCTCGTCGAGATCCGAGGACTCGTCGGTAACCCCCTCGACGAGCACTTCCCGTACGACTTCGACTCCCAGGGCTGGGCTCTCCCCATCGGCCGCAACCCCTGGGGCCGAGAGATCAGCATCCCTCTCAAAGACCTCTCCGGAATCAAGATCGCTGGCATGCCCGGCTATGGCAAAACCATGCTCCAGCTCGGGTTCCTCGGCCGCCTCACCAACTCACCCGCCGTTCAGTTCTGCCTCTTCGACGGCAAGACCTCCGACCCCCGCTACGGCGATTGGGGCCAGGTCGCCGGACGCGCCATGTTCGTCGTCGGAGACAACCCCGAGACCGCCCACCAGCGGCTCACCGAACTCGTCCGCCTGATCAAGGACCGCCCCGCCCAGCTGGTCGAGGAACGCGGCACCCACAAGTTCTGGAAGCACGGCCCGACCGAGACCATCCCGCTGGTCCCGGTGCTCATGGACGAGTGCCACAACTACATCGACGCCAGCGGCCTCCGGGGCAAGGACAAGGATCTCATCGAGTCCAACCAGCGCCTCATGCGCACGGTCGCCAAGGAAGGCCGAGGCCTCGGTGTCCTGCCCATCGTCGCCACCCAGAAGCAGACCAGCGACGCCATCCCGACCTCCGTGCGCGACCAACTCGAGGTAGGCATCTGCTTCCCGGTCTTCACCATGGACGGCGCCGAAGCCGCCCTCGGCTCCGGCATCCGCAAGGACGAGGCCAACGACCCGACCGCCATGGTCGACAAGGACAACCCCGGCGTCTGCGTCGTCACCGGAGTCCCCGGCCTCAGTGGCCGCTACGACCGAGTCCGCGTCGGCGACGTCGACGAGAACCACCTCCTGGCGCTCGTCGCGAACTCGCTCGAACTCCGTCGCGACGTCATCCCCGCGGCTGCCCCGACCGTCCGCGACGCTTCGGCCGGCACTCCGACTCCAGCCGAAGAGACCACCCAGGGCATCCCGCTCCAGAAGCCCAAGACCACCCGACGAAGGAAGGCCTCATGACCGTCTACGAGCCGGAGAAGGTCTACACACCGCAGACCCTCCACCTCACCCCGGAACAGGCCCTGAGGGCCCCTCAGAGCCTCGTACAGCCCCAGGGCTACGTCATCGTCCAGCAGGCGCCCAAAGAGCCGTCCTGGCTCCAGCAGCACAAGGGCGAGCTCATCGCCGGAGCCGGAGCCGGAATCGTCGTCGTCGGCATGCTCCTCGCCGTCGCCGTCGTCGCCATCGCGGTGACCATCGGCATCGTCTCCGCCACCGTCGGACTGATCGTCATCAAGAGCCTCATGGGGGCCGACAGCAAGAAGTGACCGATCGGCGTGTTCCTACCACGCCGATCGGCCACGACCCACAGGATCACACGAGACGCAAAGGGGGCCCGCAGCGACTGGCATCGCTCGGGCCCCTTGTCTCCGCCCCAACCTCATGCAAGCCGAACGGAGAACGACGTGGACAGCGTAGGGCAGAGCACCGACACCGCGCGAGACGACCAGCCCATTGTCGAGACGGCAGACCTGATCACGGAAGACGCCCGCAGGGCTCTACAGGCCCCCCAGGCCCGCCGCGAGGTTTCCCCGGTTCGGCCGGGCCGGAGGCATGAGGCCGTTGCCGGGGCTGCCGCTCGCGGCAGCCTCGCGGAGGGCCCTTCTAGGTACAACGCGAATAATGTTTCTACGGATCAGGAAAACCCCAGGTCAGACGGCGAATCGGCGGTTCGCAAAGAGCGCCGTGAGAAGCGCTTCGCACAGCGGGCCGTCCTCTGGTCGATCAGCACGCTTCCGCGCGTCAAGAAGTGCGGCCGGACGACCAACGGGAACGAGGGCGACGGCAAGGCCGCGATCAAGGTTCAGGGCGGCGTCGCCCACTGGTCCGGCTTCTGCTCCTGCGGCTCGATCTGGGCCTGCCCCGTGTGCTCCGCCAAGATCCGCGCCACCCGCGCCGACGAGATCGCACGAGCCGTCGCCAAGCACATGATCCAGGACGGCGGCACCGCCTGGATGGTCACCCTGACGGCCCGTCACAAGAAGCACCACGACCTTGCGGACCTCTTCGACGCCGTGGCCAACGGATGGCGCCAGCTCATGTCCGGATACCGCTGGGCGGGAGACAAGAAGCGAAATCTTCCCGGCGAGAGGGACAAGCTCGGAGTCCGGGGAAACATCCGCTCACTGGAAATCACCTACGGAACTCGGAACGGCTGGCACCCGCATCTTCACGTCGTTCTCCTGCTCAATGACGAGACCCTCGAAGAACTCACCTACGCCATGGTCCGCTGGGACAAGACCTGGCGACAGTGGATGAAGAAGAAGGGTTACGAGCCGAGCAAGGAACACGGCGTGAAGTGGTCCAAGGTCACCACCCCGGAACAGGCAGGCGAATACATTGCCAAGGTCCAGGAAGGCAAAGGCCACGTCGGCAACGAAATGGCCCGAGGCGACATGAAGGCCGGACGCCTCGGCACCCTGGCGCCCTTCGAGATGCTCGAATACCTCCGCACGACGGGCGATGCCGCCGTGGTCCCGGTCTGGCACGAGTACGAGAAGGCCACCTTCCGCCGCAGGGCGATCACGTGGTCACGCGGCTTGCGGGCCCAACTTCTCGACGACGAACCGGAGTTGAGCGACGAAGAGGTTGCGGCCGAAGAGGTCGGCGGCGAGACGTGGGCACTTCTGCCGGCCGAATCGCTGACCGCCATGCGACGGGTTCCCGGCCTCCAGACCGCGCTCCTCGATGCGGCCGAGAACGGCGGATTCTCCGAGCTGGTCAACCTGCTCACCGCATACCACCTGGCGTACGAACTCGGCCCTGACGCTCCGGCGGCCGCCAACCTCACCTGATCCCAACCAGGGCTTTCGCGGCTGCACCACAGTCCGGGCCGAGTGGGGGTTCCTCCGGTCTGAGCGGCAGGGCTTGCCCCAGAACATGGGGGGGATGGGGGTGCCAAGGTGGAGCGCCCGCTTGGACGAACGACCTTGGCACCCCCATCCCCCCCATGTTGGCCTTCGGTGGGA
>NZ_JBEOVM010000212.1:0-4751 GCF_040295505.1 Streptomyces sp. NPDC002790
GGGGGCCCCGGGGGGGCCCGCCACCGCCGGGGACCGGCCGCGGGGTTAGCGCAGCGGGTTGCCGAACAGGGCCTTGGCGTCCGGGGCGCCGAGGTCCTTCGGGTTGATGGCGGTCGAGCCGGTCGCGGTGATGCCGGTGGTGGTTCCGGGGAACGACCACACGGCGCCGGCCGACGCGTTCTCGCCGGTCGCGGAGACCGCGAGGTCGCTGTTGCCGTCACCGTTCGTGTCGGCCAACTGGCAGCCCGAGCCGAACGCGTCGTCCGACTCGGCGACGCCCGGCACGTCCGCCGAGTTCTGGTTGAGCACCTGGGAGCCCTCGCCGGTCACGCCGTCGGCGGAGCCGTGCAGCAGCGCGACGGAGCCGGCGTTCGACAGGCCGCTGAAGTCCTCGCCCGAGATGCCGAGGGCGACCTCGGCCCTGCCGTCGCCGTCCACGTCGCCCACGGAGACGCAGGAGCCGAGGTGGTCGCCGTCCTCCTGAGCGCCGTAGAAGCCGGGCAGGGACTGGTCGAACTCCTGGGTGCGGTCGCTCTTCAGGCCGTCCTGCGTGCCGAACGCGAGGGTCACCTTCTGCATCGACTCACCGATGTCGGGGTCCTCGGGGTCGGAGCCGACGACCAGGTCGTCGATGCCGTCGCCGTTGACGTCACCGGAGGCCAGTTCCCCCTGGGTCTCCGGTGCCCAGCCGCGCTTGAAGCCCGAACCGCTGCCGTACAGGACGGTGTTGTTCCAGACGCCGTCGCCGTTGTACGAGCGCAGGGCCAGGTCGTCGCGGCCGTCGCCGTTGAGGTCGCCGACGGCGTTGAAGAACACGGGTCCGGTCGTCGAGTCCGGCCCGTCCACGCAGCCGTACTCGTCGTCGACGCAGGTCGCGTCGTCCTTGCCGTAGCCCCACCACTCGGACTTGTCCATGAAGGGCAGCTTCTCGGCGGGGGCGCCGGCCTTGGAGACCGGGCCCTTCCACAGGGCGGCCGACTCGGTCTCGGGGTCGTCGCCGTAGCTGCCCATGTCGGCGAGCAGGGCCAGGTCGGGCTTGCCGTCGCCGTCGAAGTCGCCGATCTGCGGCGACCTTCCGTACGTGGCGATCTTCGTGCCGCCGGTCAGGCCGGAGGCCGATCCCCAGACGATGACGCCGCCGGCGTCCTCGCTCTTGGAGCCGATCACGAGGTCGCTGTAGCCGTCGCCGTCCAGGTCACCCTTGGTGAGGTACTGGCCGAACGCCTCCTTGGCGGCGGCCGAGCCCGGGATCCCGCTGGTGGAACGGGAGATCAGCGTCTTGCTCGCGGGGTCGAGCCCGTTCGCCGAGCCGTACGTCACCGCGACGTAGCCGGCGCCGGCCTTGCCGGAGATCGTGCCTCCGGTCGCGGCGGTGACGAGGTCGGCGTAGCCGTCGCCGTTGAAGTCCTCGGCGGTGTCGGCCTTGGCGGCGGTGGTTCCGGCGGCGGGGGCCGCCTGGGCCGGGGTCAGTGAGACGGCGGTCAGGCCGCCCGCGACGAGAGCCGCGGACAGGAGGCCGATCCGGTTTCTGCGGACACCGTGGGGTCGTGCGCGCAACATGCGGTTCCTTTGGTCGTAAGGTCACGTCCATCTCATACGACCCATTAATCCCTCGAACGGTTGCACGTACCACTGAATTCGCTTTCTACGTGCGGCTTTTGGGGGCCCGTGCGAGGCGCCGTTCCGCCATCCGGCCCCGATTGGTCGTCTCGAGGAGGGTCCTCACCCCGGGATTCGGGCACTGGTGAACGTATGCGCTACGAAGTGAAAGAGCGGATCTTCGGGATCGGCGAGGACTACTGGATCGAGGACGAGCACGGCCGCAAGGCGTTCCTCGTCGACGGCAAGGCGATGCGGCTGCGGGACACGTTCGAGATCAAGGGGCCCGACGGGCAGGTCCTGATCGACATCCACAAGAAGGTGTTCGCGCTGCGGGACACGATGGTGATCGAGCGCGGTGACGAGGAGCTGGCGAAGATCAAGCGCAAGCGGCTGTCCCTGCTGCGCAATCACTACCGTGTCCAGCTGGCCGACGGCAGCACGGAGCTCGACGTCAGCGGGAAGATCCTGGACCGGGAGTTCGCCGTTGAGTACGAGGGTGAGTTGCTCGCCGAGATTTCGCGGCGGTGGTTGCGGGTGCGGGACACCTACGGCGTCAACGTGATCCGGGAGGACGCGGATCCGGCGCTCCTGATCGCGGTGGCGGTCTGCGTGATCCACCTCGCGGAAAAGGAACACGGCGACGACTGAGGCTGTCCGGGGGGGGCGGGGGCCGCGGGGCTCAGTCCGTGTGCGGGGAACGTGGCTGAGGCCGCGGGGCTCTGCCCCGGACCCCGCTGCTCAATCGCCGCAGGGGCTTGATATGCCGGGCTTGATGGTGCCGGACCAGATATTGCTGGGCTCGGCGGTACCGGGCTTGGCGGTACCGGGCTTGGCGGTGCCGGGCTCGAGATTGCCAGGGGCGATTTATCCGCCAACCGCCCATCTCCCACCCACCCGCCCCTCCGGGGCGTCGGCCTCACGGGGTGCCGCAACCGCTCAAGCGCCCCGCCGCGAGCGCGGCTCCCCACCCGTGACAGCGGGCCGCAACCGCCATGGGCGATCCCGCCGTCGGAACGGCTCCCCGCCCACTGCGGTCGACCGCCACCGCCTTGGGCAACCTGCCGCCGGTGAACGGCCCACCCTCCCGAAGCAACGGGCCGCCACCGACTTGGGCACCCTGCCGCCTTGGGCGGCAGGGTGGGCAAGGCGGTGCGCCACGGTGCCGCGCAACGAGGACGGCGGGCGTCGGCCACGGTGCAGATCGGAGCCCAGCGCAGCGCACACGTCACCGCAGGCGCCGAGCCCGGTACAGAGCCCCCGGCTCAGGCCGACGTCAATAACCGGTCGGCGCCGGTAGGCCCAGGCGGCGGTCCTTCAGGGCCGGGAACTGGTTCCGGGTGACCCCGACCTTCGCCGGGTCGAACTCCACCCGCAGCACCTCTTCCCCGGCCCCCGCCTCCGCGAGCACCTCACCCCACGGATCGACCACGACGCTGTGCCCGGCCTGCACAACCCCCGCATGCGTACCCGCACTTCCGCACGCCAGCACGAACGCCTGGTTCTCCACCGCCCGCGCCCGAGCGAGCAGCGTCCAGTGCGCGCGCCGCCGCTCCGGCCACCCCGCCGACACGATCAGCGTCTGCGCGCCCCGGTCGACCAACCCCCGGTACAGCTCCGGGAACCGCAGGTCGTAGCACGTGGTCACGCCCACCACGGTCTCCGGCAGCCGCACCGTCACCAGTTCCTCGCCGGCGCCCATCAGTACCGCCTCGCCCTTGTCGAAGCCGAACCGGTGGATCTTCCGGTAGGCGGCGGCGAGTTCGCCGTCGGGGGAGAAGACGAGCGAGGTGTTGTAGAGCGGGCCTTCCGGGTCCCGCTCGGGGATCGAGCCCGCGTGCAGCCACACGCCCGCGTCCCGCGCGGCCTTGGCCATCGCTTCGAAGGTCGGCCCCTCCAGCGGCTCGGCCTCCTCGGCGAACCGCTCGTAGGCGAAGGCCCCGGTCGTCCACAGCTCGGGGAGCACGACGAGGTCGGCGCGGACCGCCTCCGCCCGTACCAGTGAACTCACGCGCTCGCGGCGGGAGTTGACGGGCTCGACCGCTTTGTCGTCATTTACCGCGATCTGGATGAGCGAGGCGCGCACACTACCACCGTCCTGGCATTCGAGCCGTCGGCTCTACGTCAACAACAGCCCTGCGTTCGTCACACCAAAGCACTGCCGGGGTGCCTACCGGCAGCGTAACTTAGCCTCTCAAGACACCCACGCCCATGCCCGACGACTGTCTCAACGCCCGTGTACCACCGCTCGAGGGGTCCCCTTCCGTGAGTCTCCACCCCAGCCTTCAGACCTACGCCGACGCCTGGACCCACTCCGTGGAAGCGATATCCGAGCTGGTCACCCCGCTCGCCGAGGGGGAATGGAGCCGGGCCACGCCCTGCCCGGGCTGGTCGGTGCGCGACCTCGTCTCGCATGTGATCGGCACCGACTGCGAGATGCTCGGCGACCCGCGGCCCATCCACACGCTGCCCCGCGACCTCTACCACGTACAGACGGAGTCGCAGCGGTACCAGGAGGTCCAGGTCGACATCCGCCGGCACCACACGGCACCCGAAATGGTCTCCGAGCTGGAGTACACGGTCATCCGCCGCAACCGGCACCTGCGGAACGAGTCCCGCGACCCCTCGACCATCGTGCGCGGCCCGCGCGGCATCGAGGAGACCCTCGAATTCGCCATGCGCAGGCGGGCGTTCGACATCTGGGCGCACGAGCAGGACCTGCGCTGGTCCCTCGGCAAGCCCGGCAACCTCGACTCCCCGGGCGCGTACGTCACCCGTGACCTGCTGCTGTCGATCCTGCCGAAGATCGTCACGAAGGACGCGGGCGCCCCGGCGGACTCGGCCGTCGTGTTCGATGTGCACGGCCCCGTGGAGTTCCTGCGCACGGTGCGCGTGGACGCGGAGGGCAGGGGCACGGTCGACGGGTCCCCGTCGCTCGGTCCGGCGGTGACGATCTCGTTGGACTGGGAGACGTACGTACGGCTGTCCTGCGGACGTGTCGCGTTGGACGCGGTGGCGGACCGCGTGAAGACCGAGGGCGACGTTGACTTGGCGTCGGCGATCCTGAGGTCCCTGACGGTCACGCCCTGACCCTCCGGGCTTCTTTTGAGCCCCGCCGTCGGACGAGAGCCAGCGGGGTGCGGGGGGGGGCG
>NZ_JBEOVM010000213.1:0-4602 GCF_040295505.1 Streptomyces sp. NPDC002790
TGGGGTACGCTCTACCTATTCAACACGCGGCCCCACAAACAAACAACTCTCGCCGCCCCCCCCCGGAGTTCCGGGGGCCGCCGCTTCGTCGTACTGTGCTGATCTTCGCGTGGCGTCCGCCTCAGACCGCCTGCCTCCTCAGCGTCTTCGACGTGACGGCGACCCCCGCGAACAGCGCCGCCACCAAGGTGCCGATGATCGCGGCGACGACGACGCCCGAGTTCAGGTGCAGGCCCACGTCCGACGAGGTGGCCTCGGAGAGGCCGGCCGCCATGCCGGCCAGCGGGGGCAGCGTCACCAGCACTCCGAGGGCGGCGCCGACGACGATGACCAGGGCGGTCTCGCCGGCCGCGGTGAACAGGAGCTGGCGGACGGTGCCGCCGGCCGACTTCATCACCGCGAAGTCGCGGCGCCGGCCGTGGGCGGCCATGGCCATGGAGTTGGCGACGGCGATCACGCTGTAGCCGACGGCGATGATGATGAGCATCATGGCGAGCGACTCGGTGAGCTTGGCGTCGGTGTTGTAGTCGGCCAGGGCGTACTCGGCGGCGTCGTGCAGCGCGACTCCGGGGGCCGCGGCCGAGGCCTTGGCGTCGCCCGGGACGAAGATGTCGTCGGTGAGCGCGGCCGGGTCGTGGGCGCGGACCAGCTCACGGGCGACCACGAAGTCACCGCGGGCCGGGTCGTCGGGCAGCACCTGGGAGACACGGAGGGAGACGGTGGCACCGTCCGCGAACCGGACCGGGACCTCCTGGCCCTGCTTCAGTCCCAGGTCGCCGGCCATCTTCTCGCCGAGAACCGCCTCGCCCCGCTTGTTCCATTTCGCGTCCCGGCTGCCCAGGACGTCCAGGACGGTGGACGCCCCGGCGTTCTCGTTGTTCTCACCGTTATTGCCGTGCTTCGTCTCGACGAAGGCGCGGGTCGGCAGCGCCGCCTTGCCCACGGGATTGTCGGCGACGACCTCGTCGGTGTTGCCGGGGGTGCCGTCCGGCGTGACGATCGTCTGGCCCGCGACCTTCAGCGCCTCACCGGCCGGGTAGGCGACCCGCATGGTCGACACCATCCCGCTGAGCAGTACCGCGAAGCCGACGGCGGCGATCACCGGGGCCACCAGCGACGCGGCGCGGCGCGGGTTGGCGACCAGCTCTGCGCGGATGAGGACCGGGGCGGCCCTGCCGCCGCGCTGGAACGGCGCGGTGAGGAGGCGGCCGACCGGGCCGACGAACACCGGGGCGAGCAGGGCCGCCGCGACGATCAGCGTCATGGTGGCGAAGATCGCCATGTTGATGCGGTTGTCCGCGGTCGACGTGGCGGTTCCGATCGCGAGCAGGACACCCAGGCCGAGGACGGAGAGACCGGCGATCCAACGACCGCGCCCCATGCCCTTGTTGGCCGAGCGGCTGTCGAGCAACGCCTCGATGGGGGCGACCTTGGCGGCCTTGCGGCCCGCGCTCCAGGCACCGATCACGCTGACCCCGATGCCGACCAGGGAGCCCGTGAGCAGCGGCCAGGCGGCGACGGTGATCTCCATGCCGGGCGGCGTCACGTCCAGGCCCTTGAGGATGGACAGCAGCAGCGGAGTGGCGGCCACGCCCGCCAGACAGCCGGCGATCGAACCGGCGAGCCCGACCACCGCGGCCTCGCCGAGAATCATGCGGCGGATCTGCTTGGGCGAGGCGCCGATGGTGCGCAGCAGGCCGATCTCGCGGCGGCGCATCCCGGTGGACAGGACCAGCATGGAGGCGACCACGAAAACCGTGGTGAACAGGCCGAGCAGGGCCATCGCGCTGATGAGCTGGACGCCCAGGAAACGCTTGTGCTCGATGTACTCGGGCTGCAGTTCGGACCGGCCGTCACCCGAGACGACGCTGCCGTTGTCGCCGATGGCCTTCTTCGCCCCGGAGACGATCGCGCCGGTGTCGGCACCCTTGTCGGGGATCAGGGCGATGGTGGCCACGCCCGGCTGCTGCCGGGCCGCGAACCGCTCGCTGAAGTAGTAGCCGGGGCCGTCCACCGTGCCGACGACCCGGAACTGCTCGCGGCCCTTGGTGATGTTGACGGTCAGCTCGCTGCCCACGGCGGCGCCGAGGTCACGGTCGACCACGACCTCGTTCGCTGCGGCGGGGGCGCGGCCGGAGACCAGCCGGTACGGCGCCATCCGCGCGCTGCCGAAGCCGTGCCCCGACCCGTCGGCGCCCTCGTCGGTGACGGGCTTGCCGTTCTGGATCGCCTGGGCGTAGAAGGAGCGGTCGACCACGGCGTCGGCGACGCCGGGGATCCTCGCCAGGGCGGAGACGAACGGCTCGGCCTCGGTCCTGCTCCACGGCATCCGGTCCTCGGGGCTGCCGTCGGCGTCGACGGCCTGCTTCGGAAGGGCGAGGGCGGCGGTGCCCTCGTAGCGGGGCTGGACCTTGGCGCGGGCGGAGTCGTAGATGACCAGGGTGGTGGTGATCAGGGCCACTCCGACCAGGACGGCGACGAAGGCGCCGAGGAAACCGGACCAGCGTTCACGGACGTTCGCGAGGATCAGCATGTCGGTCAGGCCTCCAGCCGGGCCATGTGCGTGGCGATCGCCGCGGCGTTGTCGCCGCCGGCCTGGTGGTCGAGGTGGATGCGGTCGGCGATCCGGCCGTCCTTGAGGAAGACGACGACGTCGGCGTGGGCCGCGGCCACCGGGTCGTGGGTGACCATCAGGGTGGTCTGGCCCTCGCGGTCGACCAGCATCCGCATCATCCGCAGCACCTCGCGGGAGGTGACGGTGTCCAGGGCGCCGGTCGGCTCGTCCGCGAAGAGGACGTCGGGCCGGGTGATGAGGGCACGTGCGAGGGCTACGCGCTGCTGCTGGCCTCCGGACATCTCGCTGGGCCGGTGCCCGGCGCGGTCGGCGAGTCCCACGGAAGCGAGCGCCGCGGAGACCTGCTCGCGGCTGACCTTGCGGCCGGCGAACCGGGACGGCAGTTCCACGTTCTGCGCCGCCGTCAGGGACTCCACCAGGTTGAACGCCTGGAATACGAAGCCGACGTGCTTGCGGCGCAGTTCGGTGCGCTGCATCTCGTTCTGGCGGCCGATGTCCACGCCGGCCAGGACGATCTGCCCGTCGGAGGGCTGCTCGAGACCGGCCGCGCACTGCAGCAGGGTCGACTTGCCGGAACCCGAGGGGCCCATGATCGCGGTGAAGGTGCCGCGGCGGAAGGAGAGCGAGACGCCGTCCAGAGCGGTGACCTGCCGTCCACCGGTGCCGTGGACCTTGCGCACCGCGTGAAGTTCAACCGCGTCCTGCGTGGGAGTGGTGTGACTCGTCATCGTCATGCCCTGATTCCACTGCACCGGGGGTGTCCGGGGCACTGACCCGCTCTCTACTTCTGAGGTAGAGGCAGCTCTACCTCCCGGGCTTTCAGGAGATCCGGAAGAGACCGCATGGGTACGTTGGCCGCATGCAACCCACAACGGCCTGGCAGGCCATGGCTCAGCGGCCGCTGAGCTTTCTGACCTCCAGCTGGCCCTGGCGGTCCCTCGCGTATCTGAGCGGTGGTGTCCTGGTCGGGGCCGCGGCGATCCTCGTCTTCACCCTCGGCCTGACCGCGGGCCTGATCCTCCTGGTCGTACTGATAGGTGTCGCGCCCCTGGTCGGCCTGGTCCTCGCCTCCACCGTGGTCGCCACGGCGGAGCGCCGTCGGCTGCGCCTCGTCGACCTCGACCACGTCAGCGACCCGCACCGCGCCCCGGAGACCCCGGGACTGCGCGGCTGGGTCTCCACTCGGCTCAAGGAGCAGGCGACGTGGCGGGAGCTGATGTTCACGCTGCTGTCGGCCGTCGCCCTTTGGTGGCTCGACCTGATGGTGCTCGGCTTCTCGTTCGGGCTGCCGGCCACGACCATCGCCTCGACCGACGGCGACACCTGGCCTTGGACGGTGTTCGGCGTACTCGTGCTGCTCTCCACGCCGTACACGGTCACCTCGTGGGCGGGGGCTCGCGCCGCCATGGCCCGTTCCTTCCTCGCCCCACGGGACCGGGAGCTCGGCGAGGAGCTGCGCGAGGTGCGCGCCACCCAGTCGCGGCTTCTCGACTCCTTCGACGCCGAGCGAGTCCGCATCGAGCGGGACCTCCACGACGGAGCCCAGCAACACCTGGTGTCGCTGGGCATGACGCTGGGTCTGATGCGTCTGGACACCGAGCCGGACTCGGCCCAGGGCGAACTACTCAGCCAGGCCGAGCGTCAACTGTCCACCGCGCACAAAGAGTTGCGGGCTCTGATCCGGGGCCTGAACCCGCCGGTGCTCGCCGACCACGGGCTCGTCGCGGCAATCGAGGACTACGCGGGCCGGTTCCCGCTCCCCGTGACGGTGGATCTGAAACTGCCCGAGCGGCTGCCCAGGAAGCTCGAGACGACGATGTACTACCTGATCAACGAGGCCATGACGAACATCGCCAAACACAGCGGTGCCAAGACGGCCGCGGTGCACGGTCGCTACCATTCCGATCTGTTGATCCTCGACATCAAGGACGACGGCAGGGGCGGGCTTGATCCCGCGGGCAGCGGCGTGACGGGGCTCGCGGACCGGGTCACCGCTCTCGACGGCCGGATGCGGGTGTCGAGTCCGT
>NZ_JBEOVM010000214.1:0-4552 GCF_040295505.1 Streptomyces sp. NPDC002790
TCCGCCCGGTTGGGAAATAACATCCCCGTGTGGGTATTGAGCTGGGGGGTCGGGGGCGGCGCCGGGGGGGTTCGGCCGGGGAGCCGCCTGCTCAATCGCCGCAGGGGCTTAAACGGCTACGGCACCCGGACCCATTGCGCCTTGCTGGGGGTGCCCTCGTCGTCCGTGACGAACAGCATGTACCACCCCGACTCCACCAGCGACCGACTCCCCGGCAGGGACACCGTCACCGAGTCCGCCGACTTCTTGAGGTCGAGCGCGATCGACGTCTGGTCCACATCCGTCACATGCGTCGACGCACTCGGCCGAATCAGCCGCGCCGTCTTGATGGACGACGCGTGCTCCGTCTTGTACGTCGCCGAGCCACCACGCCGGATCGTCTTCTGACCGCCCTCAAGGGACGGCCGCGAGTCCCGGTACAGATACGGCGGCGTGTACATCTCGATGCGCTGCTCGAACGTCCCCGGCTTGGTGTTGGCCTTGTCGGCGTAGAGCGAGTCCGAGCCGAAGAACAGCACGCGCCCGTCGGGCAGAAGCAGCGAACCCGAGTGGTAGTTGCGGCCCACGTTCGGGTCGGCGACCTTCCTGAACGTGTTCTTCTTCGTGTCGTAGAGCCGGGCCTCGAGGATGTTGGTGTCACCGCGCCCGCGGTAGTCCTCCGAGCCCCCGGAGACGAGGACCGAGTCGTCGGGCAGGATCGAGGCCTGCGGGTACCGGGTCCCCTTGTCCAGCTTCGGCCCGTCCACGAACTTCGGGCTCTTGTCCTTCAGGTCGACGAGCCGGGTCTTCTCGCTGGAGAGCTTGGACTCGCCGACGCCACCGCCGCCGATCACCATGTACTTCTGGTCCTGCGCGGGCGGCAGTTCGACGGTGTTGGCCGTCTCCAGCATGTTCGGGTCCGAAAGACCGGGTATCTTCTGGAACTTATTGGTCGTCAGATCCCAAATGCCGGGCTTGCGGCCGACGTTGTCGGGCCCATAACCCGCGTTCGCGCCCGAGTAGAAGATCTTCCCGTTCTGCATCTGGAACAGCGCGGGATACGTCGGGAACTGGCGGACGTCCTTCAGGTACGTCCACTTCTTCGTCTTCGGGTCGTAGACCTCGTTCTTGCCCGGGACCAGCTGCCCGATCTCGTCGAGCCCGGAAACGGAGAGGACCTTGCCGTCGGAGAGCGTGGTCAGCGTCGGGTACCAGCGCGCCTCGTTCATCGGGTCGACCTTGATGTACTTCTCGGCGACCGGGTCGAACTCGTAACTGTCCCTGATCCCCTGGAAGTCCTTCTTGTCCAGGGCGAGCTTCTGCGCGATGCCGTAGACGTTGCGCGCTTCCTGGCCGGTCAGGCCCTGCACCCGGTAGTTGTCCTGGGTGCCGGTCTCGTACTTGGCGCCGCGCCGCTGCGCCTCCACGTAGACCCGGCCGAGGCCCGGCTCGTTGCGCAGGAATTTGCCGGTCGCCGGGTCGAAGACCTTCTTGGCGCGCTCGACCGTGATGTTGTCCTTGGCGACGAACGACCTGCCGTTCTCCTTGCCGGTGAAGACCGTGCCCGCCTTGATGGTCTTGGGCGCGTCCGGGTCCTCGTTGTGCACGATCATCAGGCCGCCGGCCTTGGTGACGTCACCCTTGAGTTTCTCGTAGCGCTTGGTGCCGCCCGCGATCAGCAGGTTCCCGTTCGCCAACTGCGTATGTCCCGTGCAGAACAGGTCGGTCGGCGTGGGAATCTTCTTGATGGTCTTCTTCACCGGGTCGTAGATCCGGGTGTCGAACTTCTTCGCGTCGAAGTTCTTCTGATTGTTCCCCGACCCGGCGACGAGCAGGATCTTCCCGGTGTGCAACAGCGCCGCGTGAATCGTGTTCAGGCGCATGTCCTTGGGGAAGTCGATGACGTCCCAGTGCCCGTTCTCGGCCTTGTACTCCGGTTTGTTGATCTTGTACTCGTGATACTTGGCCGATCCGAAGCGGTACAGCCAGGGTCCGTTCATCCCGGCCAGCGCCAGGACCACCACCGTGCCGATGACTATGCGCCGGGCACGGCGGCGGCTCGCACCGTCTTTCACTTGTTGTGTCCCCCCAGGGATATCTGCTTGGTCTGATCATTGCCCCAGTCCACCCGCGTACCGGCGTCGTGCGGCTGGGCGGCCCAACTCGGCTTCTGCTGGGGCGCGGTGTGCGCCCGCGCGGGCGCCGCCCGCTCCGGCTGCTCGGGGCGCTCCGGCTGCGGGGCCCGGGCGGGCGGCTTCGGCTTCTTCTTCTCCTGGCGGAGCATGTGGCGCCACGCGAACATCGGGGCCGCGGTGATCAGCAGGGCGAAGCAGGCCCAGGTGATCATCGCCGGGTGGGAGTGGCCGAAGTAGAAGCCCGCGCCGATCGAGCCGCCGAAGATCAGGATGAAGTACCAGTGGTAGCGGAAGGTCCCGAACCAGCGGTCGGGGCTCGCCGAATCGCCCTTGGGGGTCACCACGAACTTGCTCTTGCGGCGCAGCACGGCGTCGAAGAGCGCCTTCGCGTACAGCGGCGCCGACAGCGCGGACATCACCATGCCGGCCACGCCGCCGGAGCCCTCCGGCTCGTGCGGCGAGACGTTGTGCCGGCGGTTCCAGATGTAGAGGCCGATCTGCAGCGCCGATGCGTTGCCGTACAGCATCAGCCAGACCGTCGGGTCGATGTTCACACCCGAGGCGCCGAGACCCAGGAACAGCGCGCAACTCAGCGCCGCCAGGATCCAGTTCATGGCCGCCATCGGGTAGAAGATGATCATCATCGTGTAGTTGAAGAGCTTGCTCGGCGGGAGCGTGAAGAAGCCCTTCCAGTACTGCTTGAGGATCGTCTCGTAGGTACCGCGCGACCAGCGCATCTGCTGGGTGAAGAAGTCCGTCCAGGCGCTGGGGCCCTCACCGACCGCGAGCACGTCCGGCGTGTACACGGAGCGCCACTTCTTGCCGGTGGCGGGGTTGCGGTGGCGGTGGATCTCGAAGCCGGTCGCCATGTCCTCCGTGATGGAGTCGTACAGGCCGCCGATCTGCTTGAGCGTCCTGATGCGCACGGCGTTGGACGTGCCGACGAACATGGGCGAGCCGTAGCGGTTGCCGGCGCGCTGGATCAGCGCGTGGAAGAGGAACTGCTGGGACTCGGCGGCCTTGGTGACGAAGTTGTCGTAGTTGCCGTAGACCTGAGGGCCGATCACGAACCCCACGTCGGGGTCGCGGAAGAAGCCGAGCATCCGCTCCAGGTAGTTGGGCAGCGGTACGTGGTCGGTGTCGACGGAGGCGAAGAAGTCGTACTCGTCGCCGTGCGCGTCCAGCCAGGCGTTGTAGTTGCCGTGCTTGGTCTTGGCGCGGTGCGGGCCCTTCGGCTGGTTCCACTTCGCGACTCCCTTGCGGGAGAAGTGTTGCACGCCGAGCCGCTCGCAGACCTCCTTGACCGCGGTGTCGTCCCCCTCGTCGAGCAGCCAGACGTGCAGCAGGCCCCGGTGGCGCAGCTTCACGGCCGCCTCCAGGGTCTTCGTCACCATCTCGAGCGGCTCCTTGCCGGGCACGAACGAGGTGAGGAACGCGACGCGGGTGCCGGTCTCCGGCACGACCGGGATGGGGTCGCGGGCGACCAGCGTCGCGTGCGCGTTCGACAGCACGTTCATGCAGCGGAAGAACTCGATGAGCCCGATCGCCACGAGCATCACGATGTCCAGCGCGGGCAGGAAGTCGTAGGCGGGGTAGTCCCGTTCGGTCCAGTGCGCGGGCTGCAGCAGCCAGAACAGCAGGACGAGCGAGAGCAGCGGGGCCGCGCCCAGCATCAGCGCGGCCCGGATCCTGTGCGTCTCCTGTGAGAGCAGCGAGCGATAGCGCACCCTGTACGGCTTGTTGGGGTCGGGCTGGGTCAGTGGCCCGGCGAGCCGGCTGTAGTGCTCGTAGTCGTAGCGCGGCAACGATTTCCTGATGCGCCGGAAACCGCCCGTGCGGTGCGGTGGCACGCGCAGCTGGGTCGTTTCGGACGGGTCGAATTCCCGCTCTGGCCGGGCGCCTGTCGGCGTCGACGTCATGAGTCATCCCCCCGCACGCGTCACCGCGTGGTCGTCGGTCCTGCGCCCGGGAACGGGCCCCCTGACCGTGCCCCCGGACGTATCACTGGCGGGCCACCGTCCCACCCTTACCTATTTACATAAGACTGGTACGGCGGCCTTCCGGTTGCATGATGCCCCCCTCGACATCGCTTCATGAGCGGGGCCCCCTCCCCGCGCGCTCGGCAACCGGCTCGGGCCCGGTGTGACACGGTGCCCATTTCAACTGCCTTGTACCGTAAGCATCTTGGGAGCCAATGGCTCCATGACAGAGTGCTGTGACCCGGTTCATGATCGCAAGGCCGATACGCAGCGAAACGTGCTGTTTACCGGTCTTGATACGGGGTTGCGCCACCCCGGTGTTGCGGCCACGGGGCTCCGCCCCGGACCCCGCGCCTCAATCGCCGGCGGGGCTTGATCCATCAAGCCCCTGCGGCGATTGAGCAGATCTTTTGAGCCCATGAGCGGGGAGTGGGCAAATCAAGCCCCTGCGGCGCTTGA
>NZ_JBEOVM010000215.1:0-4495 GCF_040295505.1 Streptomyces sp. NPDC002790
CGCTTTTACTCCGGCGGGGGCTGTTCCCAAATCTCGCGGTGCGGTGTGTGAGCACGATAAAGCCCCGGGGCCTTTGGGGGCGCGGGGTCCGGGGCAGCGCCCCGGGACCGCAACGCCGGAGGGGCTTGACGTCTCGGGGCTCCGCCCCGGACCCCGCGCCTCAATCGCCGGCGGGGCTTGATATGCCCATCCGTCCGCGGAGCTTGATGGGCCCACCCGTCCGCGGGGAGAAGGTCGCCGCCCAGCAGGATCCGGGAGCGGGTTACGCTCGGTGGGTGGACCCGAAGACCCGGAACCGGATCATGGCCGGTGTGCTCGTGCTGATGTTCGTCGTCGTAGCCGTCGCGGCGGCCGTCGGCCAGTAACCGACCGACGCCCGCCCCGTACGCGTCTACCAGGCGAAGGCTTCCGGGGACGGCCCAGGCCCCGGGAAGACCTCGTCCAGGCCGGCCAGCACCTCCTCGCTCAGCTCAAGATCGACCGCCCGCAGCGCCGAGTCGAGCTGCTCCTGCGTGCGCGGACCGACGATCGGCCCCGTGACGCCGGGCCGGGTGAGCAGCCAGGCCAGCGCCGCCTCACCGGGCTCGATCCCGTGCTTGCCCAGCAGATCCTCGTAGGCCTGGACCTGCTCGCGCACCTTCGTGTTCTCGAGCGCGGAGGCGGAGCGGCCCTGCGACCTGCGCTTGCCCTCGCTCTCCTTCTTGAGCACGCCGCCGAGCAGCCCGCCGTGCAGCGGGGACCACGGGATGACGCCGAGGCCGTAGTCCTGCGCGGCCGGGATGACCTCCATCTCGGCGCGGCGCTCGGCGAGGTTGTAGAGGCACTGCTCGCTGACGAGGCCCACGCGGCCGTGCCGGGCGGCCAGTTCATTGGCCTGGGCGATCTTGTAGCCGGCGAAGTTGGAGGACCCGGCGTACAGGATCTTGCCCTGCTGGATCAGGACGTCGATGGCCTGCCAGATCTCCTCGAAGGGGGTCCGGCGGTCGACGTGGTGGAACTGGTAGATGTCGATGTAGTCCGTCTGCAGCCGCTTGAGGCTGGCGTCGACCGCGCGGCGGATGTTCACCGCGGAGAGCCGGTCGTGATTGGGCCAGGCGTCGCCGTCGGCCGCCATGTTCCCGAACACCTTCGTGGCGAGCACCGTCTTGTCGCGCCGCTCGCCGCCCTTGGCGAACCAGGTGCCGATGATCTCCTCGGTACGGCCCTTGTTCTCGCCCCAGCCGTACACGTTCGCGGTGTCGAAGTAGTTGATGCCACTGGCCTGCGCCGCGTCCATGATCGCGTGGCTGGTGGCCTCGTCGGTCTGCGGACCGAAGTTCATGGTGCCGAGGACGAGTCGGCTGACCTTGAGTCCCGTGCGTCCGAGCTGTGTGTACTTCATGGTCCATAGCCAAGGACCTGGAGTGCGCTCTAGGCAAGCGGGTCGGGACTTCGGGCCCGGTCAGTCGCGGGGGAAATCCGTGGTGTCGAGGGTGAGGCCGACGGGGGTGTCGGTCATGCCGACGGCAGCGCCGAAGGCGACGGTCAGCTCGGACACGTACTCGCCGCCCTTGGGCTGGGTGTAGAGGTGGCACTTGCCCTGGTAGGGGTCGGCGACCAGGTGGACGGGGACCTCGGCGGCGGCGTAGGCGGACTTCTTGGGGCCGTAGTCGTTCTGTGCCGTGCCCTTGGAGATGACTTCGGCGACGAACACCACGTCCTGCCAGAGCCACAGGCCCTTGGCGTTCTTCTCGGCGGTCTCGGAGACCAGGGTGACGTCGGTGGCGAAGCCGTTGAGATTGCCCGGGTAGTCGATGCGGACGTCGGACTTCACGCGCTTGCGCGGGTACTTGGTGCGCAACTGCTCGACGATGTCCAGGATGATCTCCCAGTGCGTGTCCCGCTGCGGCGACATGTAGACGATCCCCTCGACGATCTCCGCCTTGTAGCCCTCGGGGATGGTCATCTGGTCGAACATCTCGTCCAAGATCTGCTCGTTCACCGTCGCCATGTCGATGTCGATCCTGTCGATTGCCTCAGCGGTCATCGTGGCGCTCCTCCCCGGCCACCCGACGGATGCGGGCAGCCGCGCAGTACAACGATACGCAGAGTGCTCCGGTCACAGCAGGGCGCAGAACTGCGGAAACGCTCGAACGTGCGCGCTAACGGACCTGTTGGAGCGCCCCGGACGGCCCGCCGATGCCCCACGCCTGACGCAGCGCGTCCGTGAAGGCCGAAGCGAGTTTGTGCTCGCCGGAGGCGTTCGGGTGGGTGCCGTCGTACGTGTCGTCCTGGATGTCGTACGACTCGGGGACGGAGGCGAGGAGCAAGGCGGAGCGGGGCTCGTCCAGGTCCGCGACCGCCTTCGCCAGAAGGGTGTTGAAGTGGGCGACCTCGGCGGCGAAGGGGGCGTCCGACGCGGCGCGGATGTTGGGGATCACGGGGAGGACGACCATGCGGATCGCCGGGTTCGCGGAGCGGGCCTCGGCGACGAAGCGGCGCATGTTCTCCGCGGTCTGTTCGGCGTCGGTGTAGAAGCCCAGGTCGATCAGGCCGAGGGAGACGAGGAGGACGTCGGCGCCGGTGGCCGTGACCGCGCCGGCGATCAGCGGGGCCATGTGCTGCCAGCCCTCGCCCCAGCCGGCGAGGTGGTGCTGCGGGAAGTCCGGGTCGGCGTACGCGTGGTTGTCGCCGTGCAGGGCGGTCCGGGGGCCGACGAGGGCGTACGCGTCGCGGTCCGCGCCCAGGCGGTGCCAGAAACGGTGGCGCCAGGTGTGTTCACCGGCGCTCCCTATCGTCATCGAGTCGCCGACCGGCATGAACCTGAGCACCCGCACATCATCGTCGATCTTCCCGGCCGGGTGCGTGTGAGCCCGAACACGCCTGGCAAGCTGGGGGCATGCGTGCGTATGTGGGTGCGGCCGGGGCCGCTGTCGTTCTTCTGCTCGGTGGCGTGGCCGCCGGGCCCGCGGCTGCCGACTCCCGCTCCGTCGGCTCCGACGGGTTCACGATCCAGGACCCGCGGATCACCGAGTCCAGCGGGCTCGCCGCCTCGCGCGCCCACCCGGGCATCTACTGGACGCACAACGACAGCGACGACGGCGCGTACCTGTTCGCGGTCGACGGCCGAACCGGGAAGACCGTCGCCCGCATCACGATGAGCGGAGTCGGCGCCCCGCGCGACGTCGAGGCGATCTCGGTCGGCTCCGACGGGAACCTCTACGTAGGCGACATCGGCGACAACCTCGGCGGCAAGTGGGACCACGTGTGGATCTACAAGCTGCCCGAGCCGAAGAAGCTCGTCGACCAGACGGTGCGAGCCACCCAGTACGTCGTGAAGTACGCGGACGGCCCGCGCAACGCCGAGTCGATGATGGTCCACCCGAAGACGGGCCGGGTCTACATCGTCGAGAAGGGCGACGACGGCGGCGGCCTGTACGAGGGCCCCTCCACGCTGAACTCCTCCGCCACCAACACCTTCCGCCGCGTCTCCGACATCGACCTGTGGGCGACGGACGCCGCGTTCTCTCCCGACGGGAAGCAGCTCGCCGTACGCGGCTACTTCGGCGGCGTCTCGTACGCCTGGAACGACGGAAAGCCCAAGCGGCAGGGCCGGTTGAGCGTGCCGATGCAGCCGCAGGGCGAGTCGGTGACGTACACGCCGGACGGGAGGACGCTGCTCTACGGGAGTGAGGGCAAGGGCAGTTCGGTGGAGCCCGTGGAGGTCGAGGGCGCGGGCGGCTCCGGAGACGGCTCGAACTCGACCTCCGGGCAAGGCGGTTCGGACGGTGACGGCGGCAGCGCCCTCACCGGCAAGGCCGGTGCGGTCGGCGCCGCCGTCGTCCTCATCCTGCTGTTCGGGATCGGCCGTCTGCTGAAGTGGCCCGGAAAGTCCGGCAAGGGCTGAACCAGGGTGAACTACTCGCCCAGCAAGCGCACTTCGTAGTGCAGCGTCCGGTCCCGCCGCACCTTGTGCGTGAGCGGCACTGTGATGCCGTGCAGGAACGGGTGCTTGCGGCGGATGAGGGCGGCCGCGTGCTTGTTCTCCTCGCCTCCCTGGTCGAGCAGCCGGACCCGCGCCTTGACCGCGGGCCCGGTCGGCGCGCCGCGCACCGTGGACGGCGCGATCTCCACTTCGGGGTTGTTGCGCATCCGCTTGACCTTCCAGGCCTTGCCGAAGGTGCGGATGTACGCGTGGTCGCCCTCGACCGCGATGTTCACGGGGGTGCCGACGCCGGTGCCGTCCTTCTTGTGCGTGGTGAGCAGGACGGCGTACTGCTTGACGAACGGGGCGAGCGCGGGGCTCGGATCGGGCTTGTCAGTCGTCATACGTCCATGGATGCACCGCGGCGGCGTTCTGTCACGTCTCACGGCACACCGCGCGGCACCGTGTCCCACACCTCGGGGCTCCGCCCCGGACCCCGGGGGGGCCAAGCCAACGGGCGCGAGAGACCACCGCCGGGGCCCCGCACACCACCACCACCAACCCGCACCCCCGCAGACGGAAACCGACCCC
>NZ_JBEOVM010000216.1:0-4402 GCF_040295505.1 Streptomyces sp. NPDC002790
GGGGCTTGATTTGCCCGGGCCCCGCCGGCGATTGAGGCGATCAAGCCCCTGCGGCGATTGAGCAGCGGGGTCCGGGGCGGAGCCCCGAGGCGGAGGAACCGGCGACCGCAACCCGGGGACCGGCTCGCCGGCGCGGAGTGGTTACGCCGTGAGGCGGGCGACGGCCTCGGCGACCGTCAGTTCTTCGCGTTCGCCCGTGCGGCGGTCCTTGAGTTCCACGACGCCGTCGGCGCTGCGGCGGCCCGCGACCAGGATCTTCGGGACGCCGATCAGTTCGGAGTCGGTGAACTTCACGCCGGGCGAGATGCCGGGGCGGTCGTCGACGAGGACGCGGACGCCCGCCGCCGCCAGCTTGTCGGAGACCTCGAGGGCCAGCTCCGTCTGGAGCGCCTTGCCGGCCGCCACCACGTGGATATCCGCCGGGGCGATCTCCTCCGGCCAGATCAGGCCCTTGTCGTCGGCGTGCTGCTCGGCGAGCGCCGCCACCGCACGCGAGACGCCGATGCCGTACGAGCCCATGGTGACGCGGACCGGCTTGCCGTTCTGGCCGAGGACGTCGAGCTGGAACGCGTCCGCGTACTTGCGGCCGAGCTGGAAGATGTGGCCGATCTCGATGGCGCGGTCCAGCTTGAGGCCCGTGCCGCAGACGGGGCAGGGGTCGCCCTCCTGGACGACGACCACGTCGACGTACTCGGAGACCTCGAAGTCGCGGCCCGCGACGACGTTCCTCGCGTGCACGCCGTCCTGGTTGGCGCCGGTGATCCACGCGGTGCCGGGGGCGACCCGCGGGTCGGCGATGTAGGTGACCTTCTCCAGGCCCTGCGGCCCCACGTAACCGCGGACCAGGTCATCGCGGCCCTCGAAGTCCTCGGCCGTGACCAGCTCGACTGTGGCGGGCGCGAAGTGGGCCTCGACCTTGCCCATGTCGACCTCGCGGTCACCGGGGACGCCCACGGCGACGATCTCGCCGTCGACCTTCACGAGGAGGTTCTTGAGGGTCGCGGAGGCCGGGACCTCCATGTACGCAGCGAGCGTCTCGATGGTCGGTGTGTCGGGGGTGGGGACCTCGACGAGCGCGGGCACGCCCTCCGCGTCGACCGCCTTCACGGCGAAGCCGACGGCCTCGGTGTTAGCGGCGTAGTCGCAGGCGGGGCAGTCCGCGAAGGTGTCCTCGCCGGCCGCGGCCGGGGCCAGGAACTCCTCCGACTTCGAGCCGCCCATCGCGCCGGCCGTCGCCGCGCAGATCCGGTAGTCGAGGCCGAGGCGCTCGAAGATGCGCTGGTAAGCGGCGCGGTGCAGGCCGTACGACTCGGCCAGGCCCTCGTCGGAGAGGTCGAAGGAGTACGAGTCCTTCATCTGGAACTCGCGACCGCGCAGGATGCCGGCGCGGGGGCGGGCCTCGTCGCGGTACTTGGTCTGGATCTGGTAGAGGATCACCGGCAGGTCCTTGTAGGACGTGCACTGGTCCTTGACCAGCTGGGTGAAGATCTCCTCGTGGGTCGGGCCGAGCAGGTAGTCGCCGCCCCTGCGGTCCTGGAGACGGAACAGCTCCGCGCCGTACTCCTCCCAACGCCCGGTCGCCTCGTAGGGCTCCTTGGGCAGGAGGGCGGGCAGCAGGACCTCCTGGCCGCCGATGGCGTCCATCTCCTCGCGGATGACGCGCTCGACGTTCGCGTAGACCCGCCGGCCGAGCGGCAGCCAGGACCAGACACCGGCGGCGGTGCGGCGCACGAAACCGGCGCGGACCAGCAGCTTGTGGCTGAGGACTTCGGCGTCCGCCGGGTCGTCGCGCAGTGTCTTCACCATCAAGCGGGACATGCGCTGGACCTGGACCTTGGCCATGATTCTTGACTCCTGCGACTGGGGGTCCCCCCTGCTCGAACGTAGTTGAGAGCTTGGGGGCGGGTGATGTCAGGAGGTTAGCCGGGCCGTGGGCGCGGCCGGAAATCGGTCTCAGGGCCGGCGCCTGAGCGGCAGGGGCGCGCCCATCACCGCGTACGGCCGCGGGGCGCTCGGGAACAGCACCTGTCGGGCCAGATCCTCGTAGCCGAGCGAGTGGTAGAGGCCGCGGGCCGGGCTGTCGAAGTCGATCGCGGAGAGGATCGAGCGGGGCTGGGTGGCGCCGTCGGTGATCGCCGTGATGAGCGCCCGGCCGATGCCCCGGTTCTGGTAGCCGGGGTGCACGTGCAACTCCGTGATCACGAAGGAGTCGTCGAGCCAGTGGTCCTCGCCGCCGGACCGCAGATACGGCTCGACGACGGTGGACCACCAGTGGGTGCGGTCGTTCGGCATCCCGTACACGAACCCGACGAGTCTGCCGGATTCCGTCGTGGCGCCGAGGGCACGGGCCCCCGGGTACGTGATGTGCCGCAGCACGATCTGCCGGCGGACGGCGATCTCGTCGTCGCTGAGCCCGAACGCGTATGCCTGCACGGCGAGCGCCTCGTCGACACGGCTGCGCAGGTCCAGGGGGCCGATGGTGACGGCGCGGTCGTCCGTGCGGTTCCGGTGCGGCATGCGGGGAGGGTACCCCGAGGAGCGGTCGGCAGTACGGGCGACCGGGACGGGTGAACAAAGCCGGTCAGGCGATTGAAGGGCCTTCCGCACCGGCGCGGAAGGCCGGGAGCTTCTCGCCCGCCTCGACGGGCAGGTGGAGACGGTTCTGCCGCGGCGGCATCGGACAGTTGTACTGATCGGAGAAGCCGCACGGGGGAACGAAGGCCCGGTTGAAGTCGAGGCGCACCCGGCCCTCGCCGGTGTGCTCCACGAAGAGGAAGCGGCCGGCGCCGTAGGTGCTGTCGCCGTTCGTGGGGTCGCCGAAGACGAGGAGGAGGGTGCCGTCGTCGTCGAACGCAGAGAGCGTGTAGTCGGTGCCGTCGACGGTCAGGGCGATGTCGCCGGGGACGACCTTCTCGCGGGTGCCGCCGTTGTCCCGCAGATGCTCGAAGGAGACGGTGCGGGCGCCCTCGACGGGCGTGTACGTGGCGTCGAGGACCCAGGACGGGTCGTACGCGAAGGCGTCGACGCTCTCGAAGTGCTGGATCGCCGGGGAGTTCGCGTCCCAGAGGCGCAGGCCGTGCTCGGGGGCGCCGGTGACCATGTCGGTGCGCTCCAGGGCCGTCACGGTGACGGTGCCGGGCTGCCCCGCGCGGGCCGCGTCGAGGTCGGGGGTCTCACCGGGCGGAAGCCAGCAGGTCTCGACGAGGGCGAGGTTGCCGGTGGGGGCGGTGAGGGAGCGGTGCCGGTCGGCACGCCATTCCTGCCAGGCGGTTATGCCGGAACCGGGAGCAGACATCGTGAGACACACCTACAAGTCAGTGGAGCTTGAACAGAAGCTTGAACAAATTTCCGCAGGACTGCCTAGAACAGCACGCTCATGAACGCCCCGACCTCCTCGAATCCCACGCGTCGGTACGCGGCGCGGGCCGGGGTGTTGAAGTCGTTGACGTAGAGGCTGACCACGGGGGCGACGTCGGCGAGCGCGTAGCGCAGGACCGCGGCCATGCCGGGGGCGGCGAGGCCCAGGCCCCGGTACTCGGGGGCCACCCATACGCCCTGGATCTGGCAGACCTGCTCGGTCGCGGCGCCGATCTCCGCCTTGAAGGCGACCTTGCCGTGCTCGTCGAGGCGGGCGAACGAGCGGCCCGAGCCGACCAGTTCGGCCACCCGCGCCTGGTACAGCAGGCCGCCGTCACCGGCCATCGGGGAGATGCCGACCTCTTCGGTGAACATCGCCACGCACGCGGGCATGATCGTGTCCATCTCGTCCTTGCGGACGCGGCGGATGTACGGGTCGGGGGTGACGTCCGTGGGCATCCGGTCCGTCACCATCAGCGGCTGCTGGGGGCGGATCTCGCGGGCCGGCCCCCAGCCCGGTTCGAGCAGCTGCCACAGGAGGGCGGTGGGCTCCGCCGGGCCGACGATGGAGGAGCAGCGGCGTCCTGCCCTGCGGGCGCGGTCGGCGAAGCCGCGGATGGCGCGGTCGGTCGCGCAGATCGGGACGAGGTTGGCGCCCGCGTAGCACAGGGATTCCAGCATCCCGTCCTCGTACCAGCCCCACATCTCGCCGCCGAGCCGCCACGGGTCGAGGCCGGCGACCCGGACCCTGGCCGTCACGAAGGCGTTCGCGACGGGCTCGCGGTCGAGGACGGCGAGCGCTGCGTCGAGGTCACTCGGTTCGAGCACCCGAGTGGTGGTCTGAGTCAACACGTGCGGAGGGGCCTCACCAGATGGGCTACTGATCTCCGCACTGTACCTGGCGCTCCGCGGGTGTGGCGGGTCGACGTTTGGCCCATCCGCCTGGGGCGCCCCGCGGGGGTCGTTCACGTGTCCGGTCCACGTCGGCGACTGCCGGTCGCGCCGTTGGTCCCGGTCCGCGCAGTTCCCCGCGCCCCTTATAGGG
>NZ_JBEOVM010000217.1:0-4191 GCF_040295505.1 Streptomyces sp. NPDC002790
GGCGGCCGGGGGTGCCTCCGTTTTTCTCTGTGGGTGGGGGGGGGGGGGGGGCGCCGCGCCCGCCCCCCGCCCCCCTCCTCGTGATCCCTCAGAAAAACACCGACCGCCGCTGTACCAGCAACTTGGCCCCTCTCTCTGCTGCCCTCGCACTGCTCCGCAGGCTTCGGACAGCTGCGCCGGACTCCGTCCGCCGACACGGCGCCCGCCGCACCGAACAGAAGTCGGCCCTGGCCCAACACTCCTCAGAAAAACACCGACCGCCGCTGCACCAGCAACTTGTAGAGCGTGTGCTGGATTTGTTCGCGGACCTGGTCCGTCAGGTTGAACATCAGCATCGGATCCTCCGCCGCCTCCGGCGGATAGCCGTCCGTCGGGATCGGCTCACCGAACTGGATCGTCCACTTCGTCGGCAACGGCACCGCCCCGAGCGGCCCCAGCCACGGGAACGTGGGCGTGATCGGGAAGTACGGAAACCCGAGAAGCCGCGCGAGCGTCTTCGCGTTGCCGACCATCGGGTAGATCTCCTCCGCGCCGACGATCGAGCACGGCACGATCGGCGTGCCGGCGCGCAGCGCGGTGGACACGAAGCCGCCCCGCCCGAAGCGCTGCAACTTGTACCGCTCGCTGAACGGCTTGCCGACGCCCTTGAACCCCTCCGGCATGACGCCGACCAGCTCACCGCTTTCGAGCAGCCGCTGCGCGTCCTCCGCGCAGGCCAGCGTGTGCCCGGCCTTGCGCGCCAGTTCGTTGACCACCGGCAGCATGAACACCAGGTCGGCCGCGAGCAGCCGCAGGTGCCTGTTCTCCGGATGGTTGTCGTGCACGGCGACCTGCATCATCAGGCCGTCCAACGGCAGCGTCCCGGAGTGGTTGGAGACGATCAGGGCACCGCCGTCGGAGGGGATGTTCTCAATGCCCTTCACCTCGACCCGGAAGTACTTCTCCGCGATCGGCCGGAGCAGCGACATCAGGACCTGGTCGGTGAGCTCCTCGTCGTAGCCGAACTCGTCGACGTCGTACTCCCCGGTGATCCGCCGCCGCACAAACGCGAGCCCACCCGCGAGCTTCCGCTCCCAGCCGCCACCCTGCGGCGGCCCGGCCGACTCCCGCGGCGCCGCTTCGGCCGCCGGCTCGGACGGTGGCTGCTGCAACGGCCGCACCTCCCGTACGGCCACGGGTTCGCCCTTGCGTCGGGCGCCGCCCCCGGGGCCCCGGCCGCGGCGCGCGGCACCCTTCGCCGCCGCCCCTCGCGACCTGTCGTCGTCGAACGGAATGACCTTGGCGTCCGCCATCGTTGATGCGCTCCTCAGTTGGCGCTCTGCGTCGGGGGGTGGCCGGGGACCGTGCGGGCACCGCCCAGGAAGGGCAGCGCGGCGATGCGGTCAACGGCCCCCGCGAGGGCCTGCGGCGGCAGCAGTCCCGGGCCCCGGCCGCGTACGAACTCCGCGAAGGCCTCCGCGGTCGTGTACTTGGGTGCAAAGCCCAGTGTGTCGCGCATCTGGTCCGTCGACACCATCCGTCCGTGCGTGAGCAGCCGGATCTGCTCGGGCGAGAAGTCCGTCGCGCCCAGCGTACGCAGCGCGCCGCCCACCCAGGTCACCGCGGGAAGGAACACCGGAACCGTCGGCCGGCCGAGCCGCCGCGAGCACTGCGACAGCAGCAGCACACCGTCACCGGCGATATTGAACGTGCCGCTGTTCAACGTCCCCCGGGCCGGATCGTGCGAGGCGATCCGCAGCACCTCGATCACGTCGTCCTCGTGCACGAACTGCAACCGCGGGTCGTAGCCGAACACGGTCGGCAGGACCGGCAGCGAGAAGTACTCGGCGAGCGGCGAATCCGCCGTGGGACCAAGGATGTTGGCGAAGCGCAGCACGCACACCGCGACATCAGGACGGCGCCGGGCGAACCCGCGCACATACCCCTCGACCTCGACGGTGTCCTTGGCGAAGCCCCCGCTCGGCAGCGACTTCGGCGGCGTCGTCTCGGTGAAGACGGCGGGATCGCGGGGAGCCGACCCGTACACATTGGTGCTGGACTTCACCACCAGGCGCTTCACGTTCGGCGCCTTCTGGCACGCGCCGAGCAGCTGCATCGTGCCGATGACGTTGGTCTCCTTGACCGCGCCGCGGCCACCGCTGGCCAGCGGGGTTCCCGTCACGTCCATGTGCACGACCGTGTCCACGCCGTACTCGGCGAGCAGCCGCGCGATCGTCGGCTGCCGGATGTCGGCCTGCAGGAAGTCGGCGCCGCCCAGATGGTGGGCCGGCGGCACCGCGTCCACGCCGATGACCCGGTCCACCTCGGGGTCCCGCTGGATCCTGCGTACGAACCGGCCGCCCAGCTGTCGGGCCACCCCCGTCACGAGCACGACCTTGCCCAAGATCAGCGCCTACCTTCCGTCCCAGACCCGCCTGCGGGTCACGTTATCGGTTCGATGTTGCGCTGTGATGTCTGCTCGATGCAGGAAGTGACGACAGCCACACCCCCCCAGACGCAATGTGGCCCTCCCACCGGATGGTGGAAGGGCCACAAGGCGCGCTGTACAGCAGCTGTCGCTTACTTCTTGTTACGACGCTGCACGCGGGTGCGCTTCAGCAGCTTGCGGTGCTTCTTCTTAGCCATCCGCTTACGCCGCTTCTTAATGACAGAGCCCACGACTACCCTCGCTCACTTCTCGGACAACCCCCGCAAGGCGGAGACAATCACTCGGTGCGGGGCTGCATTGGGGCCCACACGACCTACGGGGGGCAAGCCTACCCCGCTCCGAGTGCCGAGCAGAAATCGAGGTCCTCAGGACCCTGTGGATCAGCCGGCGCCCACCCCCACGTAGGAGTCGCGGAGGTACTCATGAACCGCGTTCTCCGGGACTCGGAATGACCTCCCCACCCGGATCGCGGGCAGATGACCACTGTGCACCAAGCGGTACACGGTCATCTTCGACACTCGCATCACCGCGGCGACCTCCGCCACGGTCAGGAACGCCACCTCGGATAGAGGCCTCTGCTCAGCAGCCATGACACACCTGAACCTTCCGCACTCGACGGCCACCGGCTTCCCCTTCCGGTGACTCAACGTCGTTGCGTGCTCACTCCCCAATGTAGAGGCGGGTGATGCGAGTGGGGAAGAGGAGCAGCGATCGGCCGCCTACTGTGACAGACACGCTCGATTGAGTACATAGCGAGTAAGCGGTCGGTAGTAATCAGACCGCACAGCGTCATCAAGTGGAACGACGACGGACACCTGCCCCTCAGCCTCACCGACGAACAGGGCGGGATCGTCCGTATCGGCCAGACCGATGGCGTCGAACCCCAACTGACCTGCACCGCAGACCCATCCGTGGTCCCCGATGACCAACTCGGGCAGCGGCTCGCCGGCCTCCGAGAGCGCACCGAGCACCAGCCGAACCGGGAGTGGCGAGTGGGTGTGCGCGCCGGTCTCACTTCGCGCCGGGTACGCGCCCGGTTCCCGCATCAACGCGACTCCCTGGTCGTAGTCGAGGTTGTACGTGCGTAGGCCGAATCGGGTCGTTATGTCGATACTCCGACCCTGCGCGGGGGTGAGGACAGGGCACCCCACCGCCGACAGGGCGTCCGCCAACGCGGCGTAGAAACCGAGCAGTCGGTGCGGATGTCCCGTCCCGAACAGCACTGGGGAACGGCTCTCGGCGGCCCGGCCGACCCGCTCCGCAAACGCGTCGAGCGCGGCCAGAGTCCGTTCCGGATCGATGACATCGTGGCCCGTGCGGTGTCCCGGGTCCCCGGACACCCCGCACTTGTCCGCCATCAGCGCGAGCAAGTCCCGGTGACCCCACGCCCACTCGGGATCGAGCCCGAGCATCACGCGCGGATCCCGCGCCTCGAACAGGCGGTAGCTCCGCAGGCTCTCCTCACGGGAGGTCGCCACGGGCCCGGCAAGCCGAGCCGCCAACAGGTGCGCACGCAGGGCGCCGACGCTCAACACCCTTGCGATGTTGCTGCATTGCCCCCACCCAAACCCCCGCTTTCCCCAAACACCCCACGGTCGGAGTAACCCCGCGTTCTAAGCCCCTCCGGCGATTGAGGAGCGGCATTCAAGCCCCTGCGGCGATTGAGCAGGCCTTTCAAGCCCCTGCGGCGATTGAGCAGGCCTTTCAAGCCCCTGCGGCGATTGAGCAGGCCTTTCAAGCCCCTGCGGCGATTGAGGCGCCTT
>NZ_JBEOVM010000218.1:0-4186 GCF_040295505.1 Streptomyces sp. NPDC002790
CGGTACTGGCGGGCCAGGTCTCCGAGCATGTCCGCATCGCCGGGGGTCGGGTCGTCCGAAAACCCGAAAACGTCTTCCCAATCGGACACCGCTGGGCGCGCCATGGACCTAACCTCAATTTCTTCGGAGTTCTTTAGCCGAGAGTCCAGTAGTCGGTTCCTGCTTCAGGCTTGGGAGCAGGCACCCATGAAGAGCGGTCCGCGGAGGGGGCCCAGTCCGGCACTTCTCCGTCGTAGTAGATGAAGAGAGCCCAGTAGTAGGGCTCTTCGTGCAGGATGATGTCGCTCTCTTCCAGGAACTTCTGCTGCGGCCACTGGGCGTTGATACGTGCCACGGCCTCCGCCTCCGAGATGGAGAACAGGGAGACCATCTCGTCGGCGACTTCGTCCAGCAGCTCCAGCACGTCGGTCGACGCGTTCGCCAAGAATTTACTCATTGCGACACCCTTTCATCACTGGAGGCTACTGGTGAGGAGCTTCCCTGCGTCATCCCCGAAGAACACCACCTGGTTCCCGAACCACTTGCCGGGCTTCCCCTTCATGAATGCCGGGACGTTCTTCAGCATCGGCCCCTCCACCATCTGGTGGGGCAGGTCCTTTCCGCCACCGCGATAGTGCTTGACGAAATCATCGAGTTCCTTGCTCGCACCGTTGAAGGTCTTCGAATTGAGGGCATCGAACTCCGCCTTGGGGACACGGAAGTGGAGAACCTCGGCATTCTTGCCGAACTTGCCCGCCCATTGCGTTGCTTGCGCGGCGTCCCGCGTGGTGTAGAAACCGTTCCCGAAGTCCATGGGGCGAGTACTGAAGCCGGTGTCGACGCCGTTCTGTCGGATACTCGCGCCCGCGTTCTTGTTGGTCCCGTGGAACAGGTCCACGTGACACTCGGGCGCCAGGCCCAGCACGTCGGTCGCAGTAAGGGGGTTGTTGACATAGGTGACCGGGTTGGGCGCCGGGTCCAGACCCAGCGGGTCCGGCGAGGTGTACCGGCCCGTCTCGGGGTCGTAGTGACGGAAGTAGTTGTAGTAGAGGCCGGTTTCGGGGTCCTCGTACTGGCCGGGGAAGCGGAGCGGGGTGACGGCCGTGGCGTCCCGGTTGCGGGCGGTGGTGCCCCACAGGGTGGTGCGGGAGCGCCAGGCGATGTCGCCCTGTTCGTCGACGAGTTCGGTGGGGGTGCCGACCAGGTCGGTGACGATGGCGAAGAAGCGGGAGTCGTACTCCTCCTGCGTCCTCGGCCTGCGCTCCAGCTGGGTCAGGGGGCGATGGTCGTCGTGGTCCCAGGTGAGAGTGACGCCGGTGGCGGAGTCGGTCTGCTCGGCGAGGCTGGTGCCGTCCCAGGCGAAGCGGACGGTCTCGGTGACCGAACCGTCCATCGCCATACGGTACTTGGCGGTCCGGCGGCCCAGTGGGTCGTATGTGTAGTGCCAGCGGGTGCCGTCGGGGCTCGTGCAGGCGGTGAGGCGGTCCTCGGCGTCCCATTCGTAGCGCCAGGTGTCGGGCTTCTTCGACAGTCGGCGCTTCTGGCGCAGCACCAGGCGGCCGGCGGCGTCGTACTCGTAACGCACGCCTCCTGCCGACTGGATGCGGGTGCCGGTGTAGGTGCGTTCACCGCGAGCCTCGCCGCGACCGGCCTTCTCGGGCCAGGTGGCCTCGATCTGGTTGCCGGCCCGGTCGTAGGCGTAGGACTCGCTCCAGCCGTCGGCGGTGACCGCCAACGGGCGGCCGATCGGATCCAGGTCCAGCTGCCGGTCGCTGCCGGTCGCCTCGTCGGTGACGGAGGTCAGGTGGTTGTCGGGACGGTATCCGTACTTGCGGGCACGCAGAGTCCCGCCCCGGCCCACGAGGCCGTGGGTCACCGGGCGGCCCGACAGGTCCCACGAGGTGGACACCGTCACCGGCGCGGCGCCGGAGCGCAGGACCCGGGTCAGCTCGTGACCCGCCGCGTCGTGGGTGAACTCCATACGACGGCCGTCCGTCGTCAGCGCGCTGCGACGGCCCGCCTCGTCATACGCGAGCTCGGTGAACGCGCCCGTCGGAGTCGTACGGGAGACGCGTCGTCCCAGGCGGTCGTAGGCGTAACGGATGGTGCGGTCGTCGACCGTCTCCGACAGGAGGCGGCCCATCAGGTCCCGCTCGAAGTCGAGAGCGGAGGTGGGGGAGGCCACGCGGGTCAGATCGCCCGCCGCGTCATAGGTGTAGTCGGTCCGGACACCGGCCGCGTCCTTGGACGTCAGCTGGCCGAGGACGTCGTACGTGTACCCGATCTCCTCGCCCAGCGGCGTCCTGCGGCCGACCAGACGGCCCGACGCGTCGTGGCTGTACGAGATCTCGCGGCCGTCGAAGTCGGACTCCGCTGTCAGGTTGCCCGCGTGGTCGTAGGTGTAGTCCCAGGTCAGCCCCTGTGGGTTGGTGACCTGGGCGAGGCGGAGCTCGCGGTCGTAGGCGAAGGCGTGACGGACGCCGTCCGGTGTGGTCCGGGCGGCCATCTTGTCGAAGTGGGTGTACTCGTAGCGGGTGGTGCCGCCCACGGCGTCGGTGTAGGTGAGGCAGTTGCCCTCACCGTCCCAGGCCATCTGCTCGCTCCGGCCGTCGGGGCCGGTGCGCCGCGCGGGCAGCCCCTCGACGGTCCACTCCGACCCGCTGGTCGCGCCCAGTTGGTCGGTGACGGTCGTGGGACGGCCGAACGCGTCCCGTGCCACCGTGGCGGTGCGTCCGGCCGGATCGGTGACGGACACCGGCAGACCCGCGCCGTCGACCGCGTAGGCCACCGTCGCCCCTGAAAGATCCGTGCTGGTGGCGACCGCGCCGGTGGGGTGGTGGGTGAACCGGTTCGTGACACCTTCCGGGCCGATGACGGCCGTCAGGTTGCCCCGCTCGTCGAACTCCTGGTGCCACGTCACCCCGTCGTGACCGGTCGAAGTGACAGGGAGGTGCAACTCGTTGTACGCCGCCGTGGACCGGTTGCCGTCCGCACGCTGGACGACGGTGAGGTCGCCTGCCGCGCCGTACTCGAAGCGGGTGGTGTGGCCGAGGGCGTCGGTGCTGGACAGGAGGTTGTCGTAGCGGTCCCACTCGGAGCGGACGGTGTTGCCCAACGGGTCCGTCTCGCCGACGACTTGGTGGAGGTCGTTGAGCTGGTAGGTGGTGGTGGCGCCGCAGGCGTCGGTGTAGTGCGTCCGGAGCTGGTCGGGGTCGTAGGACCAGCGGGAGGAGAGATATCCGTCGGGGCCGATGGTCTCGGTGACCCGGTTCGCCTCGTCGTAGACGTAGCGGTAGACGGAGTGGTTGCGGTCGGTCCAGGAGGTGATGCGGTGTTGGTCGTCGTAGCCGAACACCAGTGGCTTGCCAGAGGAGTTGACGATGTGGCTGAGGTTGCCGTCGGCGTCGTGCTCGTACGACATGACCTCGACGGGACCGTCGGGGGTGGTGACCGAGAGGCCGGTGATGAGGCCGGCGACGCAGCGGGTCTCGACACGGTAGCCGCCGGAGTGGAGCAGCTCGGTGGGGGTGCCGTCCTCCAGGCGGTTCACGGTGACGTTGTTGCCGTTGCGGTCGTGCCAACGGGCCAGCCAGTACAGGCCGTTGTCGTCGTCCGGGTGGTCCGCGAAGGTCTGGACGAGACCGGTGTGCGGGTCGACGACGCGGTAGATGACCCGGCCGGTGGTGTCGTGCGTTCCCGCGCAGGTCAGCGGCAGCCGGGGTCCCTCCTCGGGCCAGACCGGCTCGGCGGACTCGGTGTTCGGGAGGCGGGGATAGGTGAGGATCGACCCGTCCTCGCGGGCCCACGAGACCCGCCCTCGGTCGTCGATCTCCAGCCGCTCGTCGAGGGCGGAGGCCCAGGAGGGCCCGAAGAACTGGCCGTAGCGGTAGGTCGACAGATACGTTCGAGAGATGGTCAGCGGCAGTACGCCCGGCAGCGTCAAGTCGGTCTGCTGCAACAGCATTTCGCCGCTGGCCACGTCGACCGGGTCGGTCTTGCACGTACGACTGTTCAGACCACGGCTGCTGATACGGACGTTCGGCGGCTTGATGGACGAGGGCTTGACGCCCTTGAGGGCGGAGCCGATCCCCTTGACGCCTTTGAGCAGCGCGCCGCCACCCGCGACCAGTCCCACGACGCCGAGGATGATCTCGCCGATGTCCCAGTCGCCGGTCTCGGCCATGATCGACATATTGATGCCCAGTGA
>NZ_JBEOVM010000219.1:1654-4150 GCF_040295505.1 Streptomyces sp. NPDC002790
AGTCGTGACTGCGTGCCTTTTGAAGAATGAGCCTGCGAGTTTGCGGTGTGTTGCGAGGTTAACCCGTGTGGGGAAGCCGTAGCGAAAGCGAGTCCGAATAGGGCGGTATAGTAGCGCGCTCAAGACCCGAAGCGGAGTGATCTAGCCATGGGCAGGTTGAAGCGGAGGTAAGACTTCGTGGAGGACCGAACCCACCAGGGTTGAAAACCTGGGGGATGACCTGTGGTTAGGGGTGAAAGGCCAATCAAACTCCGTGATAGCTGGTTCTCCCCGAAATGCATTTAGGTGCAGCGTCGTGTGTTTCTTGCCGGAGGTAGAGCACTGGATAGGCGATGGGCCCTACCGGGTTACTGACCTTAGCCAAACTCCGAATGCCGGTAAGTGAGAGCACGGCAGTGAGACTGTGGGGGATAAGCTCCATGGTCGAGAGGGAAACAGCCCAGAGCATCGACTAAGGCCCCTAAGCGTACGCTAAGTGGGAAAGGATGTGGAGTCGCAGAGACAACCAGGAGGTTGGCTTAGAAGCAGCCACCCTTGAAAGAGTGCGTAATAGCTCACTGGTCAAGTGATTCCGCGCCGACAATGTAGCGGGGCTCAAGCGTACCGCCGAAGTCGTGTCATTGCAGCAATAGGGCCAACGCCTGCTGTGATGGGTAGGGGAGCGTCGTGTGCCGGGTGAAGCAGCCGCGGAAGCGAGTTGTGGACGGTTCACGAGTGAGAATGCAGGCATGAGTAGCGATACACACGTGAGAAACGTGTGCGCCGATTGACTAAGGGTTCCTGGGTCAAGCTGATCTGCCCAGGGTAAGTCGGGACCTAAGGCGAGGCCGACAGGCGTAGTCGATGGATAACCGGTTGATATTCCGGTACCCGCTGTGACGCGAAAAGCATCGAATCCAGTGATGCTAAGGCCGTGAAGCCGTTCCGGACCCTTCGGGGAATGGAAAGTGGTGGAGCCGCCGGTCCAAGCTGGTAGTAGGTGAGCGATGGGGTGACGCAGGAAGGTAGTCCAGCCCGGGCGATGGTAGTCCCGGGGTAAGGGTGTAGCCCGTCTTCCAGGTAAATCCGGGAGACATGAGGGTGAGACCTGATGCCGAGCCGATTGTGGTGAAGTGGATGATCCTATGCTGTCGAGAAAAGCCTCTAGCGAGTTTCATGGCGGCCCGTACCCTAAACCGACTCAGGTGGTCAGGTAGAGAATACCGAGGCGTTCGGGTGAACTATGGTTAAGGAACTCGGCAAAATGCCCCCGTAACTTCGGGAGAAGGGGGGCCATTCCTGGTGATAGCACTTGCTGCTTGAGCTGGGGGTGGCCGCAGAGACCAGCGAGAAGCGACTGTTTACTAAAAACACAGGTCCGTGCGAAGCCGTAAGGCGATGTATACGGACTGACGCCTGCCCGGTGCTGGAACGTTAAGGGGACCGGTTAGTCACATTTCGGTGTGGCGAAGCTGAGAACTTAAGCGCCAGTAAACGGCGGTGGTAACTATAACCATCCTAAGGTAGCGAAATTCCTTGTCGGGTAAGTTCCGACCTGCACGAATGGCGTAACGACTTCTCGACTGTCTCAACCATAGGCCCGGTGAAATTGCACTACGAGTAAAGATGCTCGTTTCGCGCAGAAGGACGGAAAGACCCCGGGACCTTTACTATAGTTTGATATTGGTGTTCGGTTCGGCTTGTGTAGGATAGGTGGGAGACTGTGAAGCGGCCACGCCAGTGGTTGTGGAGTCGTCGTTGAAATACCACTCTGGTCGTGCTGGATGTCTAACCTGGGTCCGTGATCCGGATCAGGGACAGTGTCTGATGGGTAGTTTAACTGGGGCGGTTGCCTCCTAAAGAGTAACGGAGGCGCCCAAAGGTTCCCTCAGCCTGGTTGGTAATCAGGTGTTGAGTGTAAGTGCACAAGGGAGCTTGACTGTGAGACCGACGGGTCGAGCAGGGACGAAAGTCGGGACTAGTGATCCGGCGGTGGCTTGTGGAAGCGCCGTCGCTCAACGGATAAAAGGTACCCCGGGGATAACAGGCTGATCTTCCCCAAGAGTCCATATCGACGGGATGGTTTGGCACCTCGATGTCGGCTCGTCGCATCCTGGGGCTGGAGTCGGTCCCAAGGGTTGGGCTGTTCGCCCATTAAAGCGGTACGCGAGCTGGGTTTAGAACGTCGTGAGACAGTTCGGTCCCTATCCTCTGTGCGCGTAGGAATATTGAGAAGGGCTGTCCCTAGTACGAGAGGACCGGGACGGACGAACCTCTGGTGTGCCAGTTGTCCTGCCAAGGGCATGGCTGGTTGGCTACGTTCGGAAAGGATAACCGCTGAAAGCATCTAAGCGGGAAGCCTGCTTCGAGATGAGTATTCCCACCCCCTTTGAGGGGTTAAGGCTCCCAGTAGACGACTGGGTTGATAGGCCAGATCTGGAAGCACCGCAAGGTGTGGAGGTGACTGGTACTAATAGGCCGAGGGCTTGTCCTCAGTTGCTCGCGTCCACTGTGTTG
>NZ_JBEOVM010000220.1:0-4124 GCF_040295505.1 Streptomyces sp. NPDC002790
CCGGCGGGGCTTGAATCATCAAGTCCCGCCGGCGATTGAGGCGCGGGGTCCGGGGCGGAGCCCCGTGGTTAGGCCGGGGCCGTCACGAAGTCGATCAGTTCCTCCACGCGGCCCAGGAGCGCCGGTTCCAGGTCCTTGTAGGAGTGGACCCGCGACAGGATGTGCTGCCAGGCCTCGCCCGTATTCGCCACCCGCCACCCGAGCGCACCGCACACGCCCGTCTTCCAGTCCTGCCCCCGCGGCACCCGCGGCCACGCCTCGATGCCCACGGACGAAGGCTTCACCGCCTCCCAGATGTCGATGTAGGGGTGCCCCACGACCAGCGCGTGCTCACTCGTCACGGACTGGGCGATGCGCCACTCCTTCGACCCCTGCACCAGGTGGTCGACGAGGACCCCGAGCCGCGCGTCCGGCCCCGGGGCGAACTCGGAGACGACCGCCGGAAGGTCGTCGACGCCCTCCAGGAACTCCACCGCCACGCCCTCGATCCGCAGGTCGTGACCCCAGACCCGCTCGATGAGCTCGGCGTCGTGCTTGCCCTCCACGTAGATGCGGCCCGCCCGGGCCACCCGCGCACGGGCCCCCGGAACCGCCACCGAGCCCGACGCCGACCGGGCGGGGCCCCTCGCGGCCGGCCCCGAGGGACGTACCAGCGTGACGACCTTGCCGTCGATCATGAAGCCGCGCGGTTCCATCGGAAACACCCGGAGCTTGCCGAAGCGGTCCTCCAGGGTCACCGTCGGCCCCTGCGCCGTCTTCTCGACCCGGACCACCGCCCCGCAGAAGCCCGTGGTGACCTCCTCGACGACGAGGTCCGGTTCGGCCGGGACCTCGGGGGTCGGCTTGTTCCGCTTCCACGGAGGAGTCAGGTCGGCAGAGTACAAATGGCGCTGCGGGCCCGAAGGGCCCTCGTCGGAGGGGCGGTGGCGGGAGACGGGTGGGAGCATTCGAGGGACGATAAGAGAAGTCCCGGGTCCCCGGCTACGACACGCCGAAACGCGCCGCCAATGTGGCGCGCTGCGCACGGACGAACTCCGCATTCACCGTCGAACCGTGCCCCGGAACGTACACCGCGTCCTCGCCGCCGAGGTCGAGGAGCCGGTCGAGCGCGGCCGGCCAGTGACCCGGCGCCGCGTCAGGACCCGCCTGCGGTTCGCCCGACTCCTCCACCAGGTCGCCGCAGAAGACGATCTCCGGGCCTGAAGGGCTGCCGGGGACCAGGACCGCCAGGTCGTGGCCCGTGTGCGCGGGACCGATGTTCGCGAGCAGCACCGTCAGGCCGCCGCCCAGGTCGAGCGTCCACTCGCCGCACACCCGGTGCGGCGGGGTGACGAGGATGTCGACCGCCTCGGTCGCCGCGTCCGGGTCGACCCCGTGCCGCACGGCGTCGGCGCGCAGCCCCTCGGCGCCGCGCTCGAAGAGGACGTCGATGCCCACCGCCCCGTACACCTCGACACCCGCGAACGCGGCCGTGCCGAGCACATGGTCGAAGTGCGGGTGGGTCAGTGCGACATGGGTCACTCTCCGGTGCGCACCGAGGAGCGCGCGGGCGTCGGCGCGCAGCCGGACGCCTTCACGGAGTGAGGATCCCGTGTCGATCAAGAGCGCCGCATCCACACCGACGACGAGGCCGCTCGTGCAGTCGAGCCCCGGCAACCGCACCCGCCCCACATTCGGCGCGAGTCCCTCCCAACCCGCCGAGACCCAATCGATACGCTGCTCGAACTCCATACCTCGACGCTAGCTCCCTTGCCGGGCCCGTACCCACCGGCCGTACACTGAGCCGGGGAAGATTGGCACTCGCCCATTGGGAGTGCCAAAGCAGGATGATCGCGGCGGCTGATTCTGGAGGTGTGCGCCGATGCTCAACGAACGCAGGCTCGAAGTGCTGCGCGCCATCGTCCAGGACTATGTCGGCACCGAGGAGCCCGTCGGCTCCAAGGCGCTCACCGAGCGGCACCAGCTCGGGGTCTCGCCGGCGACGGTGCGCAACGACATGGCGGCCCTGGAGGACGAGGGATTCATCGCCCAGCCGCACACCAGTGCCGGGCGCATCCCCACCGACAAGGGCTACCGCCTCTTCGTCGACAAGCTCACCGCCGTCAAGCCGATGGCCGGTCCCGAGCGGCGTGCCGTGCAGAACTTCCTGGACGGCGCGGTCGATCTGGACGATGTCGTGGGCCGGACCGTGCGGCTGCTCGCGCAGCTCACCCGGCAGGTGGCGATCGTCCAGTACCCGTCCCTGACCCGGTCCACGGTGCGCCACGTCGAGCTGCTGTCGCTCGCGCCCGCCCGTCTGATGCTCGTACTGATCACGGACACCGGGCGCGTGGAGCAGCGGATGATCGACTGCCCGGCCCCCTTCGGTGAATCGTCCCTGGCGGATCTGCGGGCCCGGCTGAACAGCCGCGTCGCGGGCCGCCGGTTCGCCGACGTACCGCAGCTGGTGCAGGACCTGCCGGACGCCTTCGAGCAGGAGGACCGCGGCACGGTCTCGACGGTGCTCTCCACTCTTCTGGAGACGCTCGTCGAGGAGTCCGAGGAGCGGCTGATGATCGGCGGCACCGCCAATCTCACTCGCTTCGGACATGATTTTCCCCTCACCATCCGGCCCGTTCTGGAAGCCTTGGAGGAGCAGGTCGTGCTCCTCAAGCTCCTTGGCGAGCTGGGAGATTCGGGCATGGCCGTACGGATCGGTCACGAGAACGCCCATGAGGGACTCAACTCCACATCCGTGGTGTCGGTCGGTTACGGTTCGGGCGGCGAGGCAGTGGCCAAGCTCGGCGTGGTCGGCCCGACCCGCATGGATTACCCGGGAACGATGGGAGCAGTACGCGCAGTGGCACGTTACGTCGGACAGATCCTGGCGGAGTCGTAAGTGGCCACGGACTACTACGCCGTACTCGGCGTGCGCCGCGACGCTTCCCAGGACGAAATCAAGAAGGCCTTCCGAAGGCTGGCGCGTGAGCTTCACCCGGATGTGAATCCGGACCCGAAGACTCAGGAGCGCTTCAAGGAGATCAACGCCGCCTACGAGGTGCTCTCCGACCCGCAGAAGAAGCAGGTCTACGACCTCGGGGGAGACCCCCTGTCGCAGTCCGGCGGAGGCGGCGGGGCCGGTGGCTTCGGCGCCGGCGGGTTCGGGAACTTCTCGGACATCATGGATGCCTTCTTCGGCACGGCGTCGCAGCGTGGACCCCGGTCCCGTACGCGCCGTGGCCAGGACGCCATGATCCGGCTCGAGATCGAGCTCGACGAGGCGGCCTTCGGCACCACCAAGGACATCCAGGTCGACACGGCTGTCGTCTGTACGACCTGTAGCGGTGAGGGTGCCGCTCCGGGTACGTCGGCGCAGACCTGCGACATGTGTCGCGGGCGCGGTGAGGTCTCGCAGGTCACGCGGTCCTTCCTCGGCCAGGTCATGACCTCGCGGCCGTGCCCGCAGTGCCAGGGCTTCGGGACCGTCGTCCCGACGCCGTGCCCGGAGTGTGCCGGTGACGGCCGCATCCGGTCGCGTCGCACGCTGACGGTGAAGATCCCGGCCGGTGTGGACAACGGCACGCGGATCCAGCTCGCGGGCGAGGGCGAGGTCGGGCCCGGTGGCGGCCCCGCCGGTGACCTCTACGTGGAGATCCACGAACTCCCGCACCCGACCTTCCAGCGGCGCGGCGACGACCTTCACTGCACGGTCACCATCCCGATGACGGCGGCGGCCCTCGGCACGAAGGTGCCGCTGGAGACGCTCGACGGCGTGGAGGAGATCGACATCCGGCCGGGCACGCAGTCCGGCCAGTCGGTTCCGCTGCACGGGTTCGGTGTCACGCATCTGCGGGGCGGTGGCCGTGGTGACCTCATCGTGCATGTCGAGGTCATGACTCCGCAGAAGTTGGATCCGGAGCAGGAGAGGGTGTTGCGGGAGCTTGCGGAGTTGCGTGGCGAGGAGCGGCCCACGGGGCAGTTCCAGCCGGGTCAGCAGGGCCTCTTCTCCCGCCTGAAGGACGCGTTCAACGGCCGTTGAGCCACCCGCCGTTACGGCCTCGGGGCTCTGCCCCGGACCCCGCTGCTCAATCGCCGCAGGGGCTTAAAAGATCGCCTCAATCGCCGGCGGGGCTTGAAATATCAAG
>NZ_JBEOVM010000221.1:0-3852 GCF_040295505.1 Streptomyces sp. NPDC002790
GGGGCTCCGCCCCGGACCCCGCTGCTCAATCGCCGCAGGGGCTTGATTTGCCCAGGGTTATCAGCCCAAGTTGCGGTAGCGGCCGCGGAAGTACATCAGGGGGCCGCCCTCCGCGCTCGGGAGGGAGGCCGACAGGACGCGGCCGATGACCAGCGTGTGGTCGCCCGCGACCACCGTGTTCTCCGTGCGGCACTCGAGCGTCGCCAACGCCCCACCCACCAACGGCGCCCCCGTGTGCTCCCCACGTACGTACGGAATGTCCTGGAACAGGAGCCGGTCGCTGAGCCGGCCCTTCATGGCGAAGCGGCCGGCGATGTGGCTCTGGGACTCCGAGAGGACCGAGACCGCCCACAGCGGCTGATCGTCCAGGAGGTCGTCCATGCGGGAGCTGTTGCGCAGCGACACCATCACCAGGGGCGGGTCGAGGGAGACGGACATGAAGGCCGTCGCCGTCATGCCCGCGTCCTCGCCGTCCGGCCCGTCGGGGTCGAGCTGCGGCTCGTGCGAGGTCAGCAGGACGACCCCTGCGGCCAGTCGGGACAGGGCGGCGCGGAACTCGTCGTTGCTCACCCCCTCAGCATGACCGGAGGGGGCCGAGTGGGCCGTGGGGGAGGGGACCGAAGTGGCGGTGGACGTCTTCAACACGACTTCAACGCTAGCTCTGCCCCCACGCGCCCCGCATCGGGCCGATGACCGAGGCCGGTCGTAGGACCATGGGCGCGGTTCGTCTTCAGGAAGCGCACAGAAACCACCCAGTAATGAGCCCCAATCCTTCATCTCCTGCTGTGACTTGAGTCACAGGGGCCATAATTTGTTGACCCTGTGTACCGGGTGCACAGCTCGCTGTGATTCAGTGGCGTCGACACTGCTGATGAACGTGCCGCTGCACGTGCGAAGCGAACCGATCCGAATTCTGGAGTGCTGTCGACGTCTCGGGGAGAACTGAGCATGGAGACCGAGTCGGAGCCGTACGTCCGTCTTGCGACCCTGCGTCAGCTGCACGAGGTAATGGCGGACATGAACACCGCCCGCAGTCTGGCCGACACTCTGCAGACCGTCGCGGACGGGGTCGTGAGCGGGCTCGGCTACGAGCTGGCGTGCGTGAACCTCGTACGTCCCGATGGTGACCTGGTCATCGCCGCCTTCGCGGGAAACTCCGCGGCCGAGGCCCTGATCACCGGACGTGTGGGCTCCCGCGCCGCCTGGGACCGCCGCCTTGCCATGGGCAAGAAGTGGGGCGAGCTGCGCTTCATACCGCACACCGAGGGCTGGGTGCTCGACGAGGACGACGTGCCGCAGTGGTTCACCGCGGGCCCGCCGCCCCGTTTCGAGGACGAGTGGCACCCCGCCGACCGCCTCTTCGCCCCCATGCACTCGACGGGCTCGTCCTCCGGCGAACTCATCGGCGTGATCTCGGTCGACCGTCCGCGGGGCGGCCGCATCCCCGGAGCCTGGGGCCGCGAGGCCCTGCAGATGTACGCCTTCCAGGCCGCCATCGCGATCAGCAACGCGCGGCTGCGGTCCAACATGCAGCGCGCCCTGGTCCGCCTGGAGCGCGAGCAGCAGGCGCTGCGGGCCAGCGAGGAAAGCTTCCGGCAGGCCTTCGAGTACGCCCCCTCCGGGATGGCGATCGCCGAGATGGGCGGCGACCAGCACGGCCGGCTCCTGCGGACCAACGACGCGCTGTGCCGCCTCCTCGGCCGCCCGGCATCGGCCATGCGCCGCTACTCGTTCTCCGACCTCGTGCACCCCGAGGACATCGGCACGCTGCTGCGCACCTCCGCCGAGGGCGGCCGTGCCGAGCTGCGCCTCGCCCGCCGCGACGGCACGTACGTCTGGGTGTCCCTGCGCAACTCGGTGGTCGCCGACGCCGCCGACGGGCCGCGCTTCCTGCTCACCCACGTCGAGGACATAGAGGAGCGCAAGCGCCGCGAGCTGCACCTCGCCCACCGCGCCTCGCACGACTCGCTCACCGGACTGCCGAACTCGGCGGAGCTGCGCGCCCGCCTCTCCGCCCGCCTGTGCCGCCGCCCCTACGAGCCGGGCCCCAGCGCCATCGACTCCCTCGACGCGGCCTACGGCGACCACCGGGGCGCTGCCGCCGCGGGCGAGGACGCGGCGGGGATCGGCTTCGACTTCGGCGCGCCCGTCCCGCACCAGTCGAATCTCTACGAGGGGTTCGACGGCTTCGACCACCATGTGCACGTCGCCGCACCCGAGCCCGACGGGGTCACCGGCGCGGACAACGGCACGAAGGGCCTCGCCGTCCTCTTCTGCGACCTCGACGGCTTCAAGTCGATCAACGACAGGTTCGGGCACAACGCGGGCGACGCCGTCCTCATCGAGGTCGCCCGCCGCCTTACCAGCGTCGTACGGGACGGGGACACGGTCGCCCGGCTCGGCGGTGACGAGTTCGTGGTGCTCGCCGACGGGCTGGGCCGCGAGGGCGCCCAGGACCTCGCCGTCAGGTTGCGGAACGCCATCATTCCGCCGATTCGAGTGGAGGGCAGGGCGGTCCGGGTAGGGGCCAGTTTCGGCATCGGCTGGGCCCACTGCGGCATGACGGCCGAGGAAGTGCTGCAATCCGCTGACCAGCGGATGTACGTAGAGAAAAGATCACGCAGTAAGCAGCACAGACGGGCCGGATAGCCCCTACATTGGGCGCGGTCCCGCGGTCCCGGTGAGGTCAAGGCCACGCCGTGGGGTCACTCGCAGCGGGTACCCTCGCCGAGGTAAGCAACGTGTAGGGAGTGATCTGGGATGGCGCCCGGCAACAACAGCGGGAGCACCACGCCCGAGGACGACGATCCGTTCGGCTATCTGTACGCCGACGGACAGGCGGCCGGGGCGACCCCGCCCGAGGGCGCGGGCGGTGGCTACGGCTACCCGAACCCGCGCTCCTCCTACCGGGCCAATCACATCCATACGGTCGGCGAGCGCCAGTACGGGCAGACCCGGCCGACGCAGGCGTACCAGCAGCCGAACGCGCACTACCAGGCTCCGGAGACGATGCCCGGCGGCGGGGTCCCCTCGCAGCCGGGTCCGCCGACGGCGCCGATGCGCGGGGGCGGCCGCGGGCGTGGTCCGAACACGAAGGCGCTCCTGATCGGCGCGGTCGCCGTGGTCGCGGCCGTCGTCATCGGCATCGGCGTCGCCATGCTCAGCAACGACTCGGGTGACGACAAGGGCGAGGCCGGCGGCAAGGCCTCCAGCGGCTCGCAGTCGGTGCAGCCGAGCGAGAAGCCCTCGAAGTCGGCGTCCGCGGCGCCGGTCGACCTGCCCAAGACCGACGCGAAGACCCTGAAGCTGGCGGGTGGCACGTCCACCGCGTCGGACGTGCAGGGCGCGAAGGCGGACGGCGGGGTGTACGTCGCCGGGTTCAACAAGGTGGGCGCGAACCTGACGTGGACCGTCAACAACATTCCGAAGGACGGCGCGTACAGGTTGCACGTCGACTACGGGGTGCCGGGCAAGGACTCGGACGCGACGATCAACGTGAACGGTACGAAGCAGGATCGTCCGCTGAACATGAAGAACTTCGCCGGGGCCAAGGAAGGTGACTGGGAGAAGGGCTGGACGAACACGTGGGCCATTGTTCAGCTCACCAAGGGGACGAACGCGATTACGGTCTCCTGTGAGCAGGGCAACAAGTGCGACGCCAACTTCGACCGCCTGTGGCTCACCCAGAACTGATGCCCCTCACGCCTTCTGGTGATTGAGGCTGCGCCACTCAAGCCCCTGCGGCGATTGAGCCTTTTTCAAGCCCCGCCGGCGATTGAGGCGCGAGGTATGGGGCAGAGCCCCAAGCCCAGCCACGGCTACCCGGCGACCGCCCCGGGGCTCCGCCCCGGG
>NZ_JBEOVM010000222.1:0-3725 GCF_040295505.1 Streptomyces sp. NPDC002790
CCCTCCATCCCCTCGTGTTTTTTATATCTTTAACTAATTGTCGCCCTTCCGCTCTGTTGCGGGCGCGGGGGGGGGGCGCCCCCCCGGGGTTCGGCCCGGGAGCCGCCTGCTCAATCGCCGCAGGGGCTTAACGAGCGGCCCGCAGCCCCGCCAGGACCGTGTCGACGATGCGTTCCGCGAGGTCCTCCGCCAGGGGCGCGTCGGAGCGCATGACCGTGCGCAACAGCATCGGCCCGGTGAACAGGTCCGCCGCGAACTCGACATCCGTACCGGGCGGCAGCTCCCCGTCCGCGACCCCGCGCCGCACCACGTCGTGCGTCGTCCGCCGCCGCGGGTCCACGACGAGCTCCTGGTACGCGTCCCAGAGCCTGGGCAGGGTCTTCATCTGCGCGAGGACGTTGTGCAGCAGGGCGGAAGTGCGCATGCTGAGGCCGCGCCTGCGCATGTGCTCCAGGAGCCGGACGAGATCGTCGCGCATCGAGATGCCGGGCAGTTCCGAGGCCGGTTCCTCGATGGAGGCGACGACGTCGACGAAGAGCGCCTCCTTGCCGCTCCAGCGCCGGTAGATGGTGGCCTTGCCCACACCCGCGGTGCGGGCGATCCGCTCGATGGACAACTCGGTGAGCGGCACACCCTGTTCGAGGAGTTCGATGACGCCCTCGATGATCGCCTGCTCGACGGCCTCGCTGCGCGGACGCCCGCGCGCGGGCGCGGACGGCGCCGGGGACCCGGGAATCCTTCGCCGCCGCGCCTGCCCCTCGGCCCGTTCCGTGCCCGCGTCCACCGCGCTCCGCCTTTCGCCGCGCCCCGGGCCCGGCCGCTGTGGCAGGCCCCGGCGCATTGTCTCAACCAGCAGGTCAGTGGCGGGTCAGTGGCCCGCGCCGACCTTCTCCGGCTGCTCACCGCTGTGCTCGGCCGGCGGGCCCTTGGGCTTGCGCGGCAGGAACAGACCGGTGAGGACGGCGCTGAGCACGGCGACGCCCGCGCCGCACAGCGCGGTGATGTGCATGGCGTGCACGAAGGAGTCGTTCGCCGCCCCGGCCAGGGCCTCGCCGCGCGGCCCCAGCTTCTGCGCGACGCCGAGCGTGGCCTCGATGGACGCGCCCGCGGCGTCGCGCAGACCGGCGGGCAGCGGGATCAGCTTGTCCTCGATCCCGTTCTTGTACGCCGTGGACAGCACCGAGCCGAGCACGGCGATCCCGAGCGCGCCGCCGACCTGGCGGAACGTATTGCTCAGCGCGGAGGCCGAACCCGCCTTCTCGCGCGGCAGCGACTGCATGATCACGACGCTGGTCGGCGTCATGACGTGGGCCATGCCCGTGCCCATGAAGAAGAAGATGATCTCCATGACCCACATCGGGCTGTCCTGGTCGAGCAGGGTGAACGCGGCGAGCATGGCCGCGAGCAGCACCAGACCCCCGGTCGTGGTGACGCGGACGCCGAGCCGGTCGACGACGAGCCGGGCGCGCGGCGCGAAGATCAGCTGGGCGGCGGCGAGCGGCAGCAGGAACGCGCCGGTCTGCAACGGCGAGTAGCCGCGCACGCTCTGGATGTAGAAGGACGCGAAGAACGTGACGCCCATCATCGCGAAGAAGACGAGCGCGATGCCGGCCATGGCGGCCGAGAACACCTTGTCCTTGAAGTAGTTGATGTCGAACGACGGGTGGTCGCTGCGCTTCTCGTACAGCACGAAGGCGACCAGGACGACGAGGCCCGCGGCGATGGTGGCGAGCACCTGGGGGCTGGTGAAGTCGCCCTCGTCGCCGCCCTTGATGATCCCGTAGACGAGCAGCACGAGACCGACGACGGACAGCGCGACGCCGACGAGGTCGATCCGGCCGGGCTTCGGGTCCTTGGAGTCCGGTACGAGGATGAGCATCAGCACCACGGCGATGATCACGATCGGCACGTTCACGAGGAAGACCGAGCCCCACCAGAAGTGGTCGAGGAGGAGTCCGCCGGTGATCGGCCCGATCGCGATGGCGAGCCCCACGCCGCCGGCCCAGATACCGATGGCCTTCGGCTGCTCGTCCCGCTCGAAGACGTTCATCAGGACGGCGAGCGTGGCCGGCATGACGAAGGCGGAGCCGAGGCCCATCACCGCGCGGAACGCGATGAGTTGGACCGGCGTACCGGACTCCGCGGCGAGCGCGGAGCCGATCCCGAAGACGACGAGGCCGCCGATGAGGACCTTCTTGCGCCCGATGCGGTCGCCGAGCAGTCCGGCCGTGAACAGCAGGCCCGCGAAGACGAGCGTGTACGCGTTGATGGCCCACTCGAGCTCGCTCTGCGAGGCGCCGATACCGATGGGCTCGGGGGTCGAGATCGTCTTGATCGCGACGTTCAGGATCGAGTTGTCGAGGACGACGATCAGCAGGCTCAGCATGAGCACGCCGAGGATCACCCAGCGACGGCGGTGCACTGACTCGGGAACAGGAGTGGTCATGGGAGCGACCCTAGACCCATTTCGATACGGGACCGTCTCGTATCGGAAGTCTCGCGGAAAGCCTTGCCGAGGCTTTACCGGAGCGCGGGGGCCTGGCGCGGGAGCGGCACGCGGTGCCACCATGGAGGCGATCCGGGGACGCCGTCAGGGCGCCTCGAGACGACACGAAGGAGCCGTTGCGATGACGCAACCCACAGAGCTTTCGGCTGCCCAGAAGCAACCCCAGAGCAACGCCCTCTACGGGGGCAAGGGCACGCGCCGCGTCACGGCGCGGGACATCGGACTCGCCAAGGAGCGGGCCGAGAAGTGGCCCATGCTCACCGCGTACGACGCGATGACGGCGTCGGTCTTCGACGAGGCGGGCATCCCCGTGATGCTGGTCGGCGACTCCGCGGGCAACTGCCACCTCGGGTACGACACCACGGTGCCGGTGACGGTGGACCAGATGGTGATGCTGTCGGCGGCGGTGGTACGCGGCACGTCCCGCGCCATGATCGTTGGCGATCTGCCCTTCGGGTCCTACCAGGAAGGGCCGACGCAGGCGCTCCGTACGGCGATGCGGCTGGTGAAGGAAGCGGGGGTGGGCGCCGTCAAGCTGGAGGGCGGCGAACGCTCGCACGAGCAGATCAAGCTGCTTGTCGACGCCGGGATCCCGGTCATGGCCCACATCGGCCTGACCCCCCAGTCGGTCAACACCCAGGGCTACCGGGTTCAGGGGCGCGGCGAGGAGGCGGCGCAGCAGTTGCTGCGCGATGCCAAGGCCGTGCAGGACGCGGGGGCGTTCGCGGTGGTCCTGGAGCTGGTTCCGGCGGAGCTGGCGGCCGAGGTGACGCGGGTCCTGCACATCCCGACGGTCGGCATCGGGGCGGGGGCCGGTACGGACGCGCAGGTTCTGGTCTGGACGGATGCGCTGGGCCTCACCGGCGGGAAGATGCCGCGGTTCGTGAAGCAGTACGCGGATCTGCGGGGCGTGATGTCCGACGCGGCGAAGGCGTTTGCGGAGGACGTCATCGGCGGAACGTTCCCTCAGGAGGAGCACTCCGTCCACTGAGCCAATCCGGTACGACCGCGGCCCGCCGAACTTCCCCCGTCGGCGGGCCGCGTTGCGCTCCGCGGGTCTACGGGTGGGTGGGTTGCGGCCGCCGGGCCCAAAAGATTCGGGGCTCCGCCCCGGACCCCGCGCCTCAAACGCCGGCGGGGCTTGATTGTGCTGCTCAATCGCCGCCGGGCTCGAAAGATCGCCTCAATCGCCGGCGGGGCTTGATGATCAAGCCCCGCC
>NZ_JBEOVM010000223.1:0-3581 GCF_040295505.1 Streptomyces sp. NPDC002790
CGGAACCCACTGGGTTCCGCCCTCCGCCATTCACGTCACGGGGCTCCGCCCCGGCCCCCGCTGCTCAAACGCTGCAGGGGCTTGATGGGTGGTGCACGTCAGTGGCCCGCCGTGCCCTGCGACTCGGAGGTCGTGGCGGAGGTGGAGGCGCCCGTCGAGGCCGACGCCTCGTCGCCCGGCGTCGCCGACGTGGAGGCCGACGTGGACGGGTTCGCGGAGGCGCCCGGCGCGGCCGGGACCTCGCTCGGGCCCCACTTCTTGAAGTAGTTCTCGGCCGGCACCACGAACGCCTTCAGCTTCACGTCCCCGGCCTTGCTGAAGGAGAACGTGATCGGCTGCGCGTTGCCGTCGAGGACGGCCGTGCGGCTGTTGGGCAGCTCGGCGGAGGCGTTGCCCTCGCCGCCGAGGACGACGGAGCCGCCGGCCGGAACGGTGATCTTCGAGCCGCCCTTGGCCCCCGACAGCTTCGCGGTCTTGCCGACGCCGTCGACGGTGATCGCGTCGAGCGTCTGGGCGGAGCTCCCGTTGTTGAAGAGCATGCCGGTGACGACGGCCGGGCCCTTGGACTTGAGGTCCGGCTGGGTGATGACGGTGGCGTTCTGGATCTTGATGTCGCCGACCGAGGTCTCGGCGTTGTCCGGCTTGACCTCAAGTGTCTGCGCGTTGTTACCGGCGCCGCACGCGGCGAGCGAGGCGATCGAGAACGCGATGGCGGCGGCGGCGAGGGAGCCGCGTCGAAGACTGCTGCTCACGGCGGCGGCAACTCCTTGAACGTGGGCGGGCTAGGGCGACGGGGTGTAAAGCCGCCCTAAGGGTCTGTCAGCGGCCTTAGATTACCGAGCCGTTCCCGCGCCGCCGCACCCGACCCGCCCCTCGGGTCCGGACACCGTCCCCGGCTCCTCCCTCGGCGCCGCCGATCACCCCACGTTCCCCACGGTCACCATTGGGTCGCGGGGGTCTCTCGTTCGCCATTCACATAAGGCCTGTCCAGGCGCTGGGGCGGATATCCGGTAAGGAATGCGCGGAGGTCCGGAAAGACGATCACGCGGGACGGCGATTCGCGAAGATCAATTCTGGATTCGGTTCGAACGTATCTCCGGGCCCCTGAACGGAGTAGCGAAAGTTCATCGCTTCGAAGCACGCAAAACGGGACTTTCGGCCCCTTGGGGGCCCGTCGCGGCGGCGGTAGCGTACCCATATCGGCTTCCTCGAAGAACGGCTCCGACCTGCGAATACCCGCCTCCGCTACCCCTCCGCAGCACGTTCCCGATGGGATTGTCAAGCCCCGAGATATGCCCTGACCTGCGAAAACGCCATTCAGAACCCGCAGTTTCCGTGTTAGACTGGATAGCCACGGAAGGGGTACCTGTCACATGACGTTCAAGGTTGGCGACACCGTGGTCTATCCCCATCACGGGGCCGCGCTGATCGAGGCTATCGAAACTCGCCAGATCAAAGGCGTGGACAAGACCTACTTGGTGCTGAAGGTCGCCCAGGGCGACTTGACGGTACGTGTGCCAGCGGACAATGCGGAGTTCGTCGGCGTGCGTGATGTGGTCGGTCAGGACGGGCTCGACCGGGTCTTCGAGGTGCTGCGCGCGTCGTACGCCGAGGAGCCCACGAACTGGTCGCGCCGTTACAAGGCAAACCTGGAGAAGCTCGCCTCCGGTGATGTCATCAAGGTCGCGGAAGTCGTACGTGACCTGTGGCGTCGGGAGCGTGAGCGCGGACTGTCCGCGGGTGAGAAGCGCATGCTCGCCAAGGCTCGCCAGATCCTGGTGAGCGAGCTCGCACTCGCGGAGAACACGAACGAGGACAAGGCCGAGGCCCTGCTCGACGAGGTTCTCGCGTCCTGACACGCGCGTAACGACTGCTGTCGCGTAAAGAACAATGCCGTGGTGCCCGATGACCCTGATGGTGTCGCCGGGCGCTGCGGCATGTTCGTACCCTCACGCGCTACGTACATACACGCTTCGCGTGATCCCCAAGTGGTGTGCCGGGCCCGGACAGCTGGCTCGACCAGTGTCACGGAAGGGTCCGGTCAAGGCGTCGCGCCCGGCACGCTGTGGCCATACCCACCTCCCCCGAGCGCACAAACCTGAACGGAACCGATGTCTGACGAAACGCGTCCCGTAGGCAGCGCAGTACGCACCGCGGCCGTGATTCCGGCCGCTGGACGGGGCGTGCGCCTCGGTCCGGGCGCCCCCAAGGCCCTGCGTGCGCTGAGCGGCACTCCGATGCTGATCCATGCCGTCCGTGCGATGGCGGCGTCCCGCGCCGTGTCCCTCGTCGTGGTGGTCGCGCCGCCCGACGGCGCCGCCGAAGTGAAGTCCCTGCTCGCCGATCACGCCCTGCCCGAGCGCACCGACTTCGTCGTCGTGCCCGGTGGGGAGAGCCGGCAGGAGTCCGTGCGGCTCGGGCTCGAGGCCCTGCCGGACGGTATCGAGATCGTGCTCGTGCACGACGCGGCCCGCCCGCTCGTGCCGGTCGACACGGTCGACGCGGTCATCGAGACGGTACGGGACGGGGCGCCGGCCGTCGTGCCCGCGCTGCCGCTCGCGGACACGGTCAAGGAGGTCGTGCCGAGCGTCGACGGTTCGCCGGAGCCGGTCGTCGCGACGCCCTCGCGGGCCAGGCTGCGGGCCGTGCAGACGCCGCAGGGGTTCGACCGGGAGACGCTCGTGCGGGCGCACGAGACGGTGACCGAGGATGTGACGGACGATGCCGGGATGGTCGAGCATCTCGGCCACCAGGTGGTGCTCGTGCCCGGGCACGAGGAGGCGTTCAAGGTGACGAGGCCGCTCGATCTCGTGCTGGCCGAGGCCGTGCTTGCGCGGAGGAGGGCCAACGATGGGTTCTGACCACATGGTTCTCCCGCAGGTCGGCATCGGGACGGACATCCATGCGTTCGAGGACGGGCGTGAGCTGTGGTGTGCCGGGCTGAAGTGGGAGGACTCCGGGGCCGGGCTCGCGGGGCACTCCGATGCGGATGTCGTGGCGCATGCGGCCTGCAATGCGTTGTTCTCGGCGGCCGGGTTGGGGGATCTTGGGCAGCACTTCGGGACGGGGCGGCCGGAGTGGGCCGGGGCGAGTGGGGTGGCGTTGCTGGGTGAGGCCGCGCGGATCGTGCGGGAGGCCGGGTTCGTGATCGGGAACGTGGCCGTTCAGGTCGTCGGGCCGCGGCCGAAGATCGGGAAGCGGCGGGATGAGGCGCAGAAGGTCCTCTCGGGGGCCGTGGGGGCGCCGGTGTCCGTGTCGGGTGCGACCACGGATGGGCTCGGGTTCCCGGGTCGTGGCGAGGGGTTGATGGCGGTGGCGACGGCGTTGGTCGTGCGGGCGTAATCCGCCGGCCACCCCCGGGGCTCCGCCCCGGACCCCGCTGCTCAATCGCCGCAGGGGCTTAAAAGACCTGCTCAATCGCCGCAGGGGCTTGAAAGGCCTGCTCAGTCGCCGCAGGGACTTGAAAGATCGTCTCAATCGCCGCGTGAAAGGTGCGCCTCTATCGTCGGCGGGGCTTGATTTATCAATAGACACCCCCGCAACAATCCGCGCCCGCACGGGCCCGGGGGGCGCATCAGGGG
>NZ_JBEOVM010000224.1:0-3325 GCF_040295505.1 Streptomyces sp. NPDC002790
GGGCTCCGCCCCGGCCCCCGCTGCTCAATCGCCGCAGGGGCTTGATATGGCCGCACCGGGCTTGATGAGGCGCGTCCACTCAGGGACGTTGAAGCACGAGGCGGGTCTACTCAGGGACCGTGAAGTAGCGCGCGAAGGCGCGGACCGCCGCGTCCTCCGTGATCCGGGCCGAACCGTCGGAGGCCAACGACTCCGCAGCCGCCCGGGCCACATCCGGCTCCACCCCGAGCACCCCCAGCACACGCCCCGCGGTATCCACCTCGACCCCGGCCTCATCGGCCCCCGCCACCGCGAACGCCCCCCGCAGGAACGGGCGGGCGATCTCGGCGAACCGGTCCGGGCTGTCCCGCAACCGCTTCACCGCCCCGGTCACGAACTCCTCACGGGTCACCCGCTGGTCCCCGTCGACATCCGCGATCCCGGCCATTCCCTGCCAGAACGCCTCGGCCCCGGCGAACAACGACTGCCCCCGCCCGGAACGCGCCGTGACACCGAACTCGGCGAGCAGCGCCTTCGCGGCGACGTAGAAGTCCTCGCGGTCGATGTATCCGTTGCCGTCCTGGTCGAAGCCGGCGAACCGGGCCGCGATCCTCCGCTCGTCCATGCTCATGGGCCGCCTCTCGGGTCGATGGGTCTTACGCAACGGAGCGTACGACGGTCCCGTGCGCGCACGCCCCGAACTGCGGCGATTGTGTCAAGGCCGGTGAAAATCCGGTACAAGCGTTACGCCGACATGGGCGCCGCGTCCTCGTCCACGGCCGAGGCGACGTCCGGGTAGACGTCGAAGAGCCGACGGACGCCGAGGGCGCCGAGGACCCGGTTCACGTGGGAGCCGTCGACCGCGCCCTGGGCCGGCAGGATCAGCCGCAGGCGGCCCTGGCAGGAGCGCATCAGACGGCGCGACGCGATCAGCACGCCGACGCCGCTCGAATCACAGAACAGCACGTCGGAAAGGTCGAGCACGACACTGCGGCGGCCGTCCGCCACCGCCTCGTGCACCTGCTGTCGCAGCGCCGGGGACGTCACCAGGTCCATCTCTCCCGACGCACACACGACGGCCCAGTCGCCCTGCCCTGACTCGGTCACCTTGAGCGCCACGCGCTATGCCTCTCGCTCGGGAATATCGACTATCTGGAATCTGTCCCTACGTTTCTTCTGCGCGGCTGCCCTGCCGCAACGGGATGAAACACTCCCGCAGACCTATCACATATGGCCTGGTTAAGCCCTGGCCGGTCACATCTGAACCAGATCCCTCATCGCGTTCCACAGCGCGAATGGTCTTTACCACCTGCCACTCTCCGGCGACGCACAATGCGGCAAAGGAGCGTGCGTTGTCGGTGCCGACGGTTACATTCGGGTAGAAGGAAAGTAGTTCGGGCAGCCGGTGAGGGGGCCTCATGCCCAAGGACACCCCGTCCCGCTGGGACCGCAGGATGCAGCAGCGCCTGGCCCACGGGGAGGCGGCCGCGCTCGGCGAGCTCTACGACCGGTTCGCCTCGCTGGTGCACGGCCTGGCCCACCGCGTGCTCGACGACGAGACGGCGGCCGACCAGATCACCCGTGACGTGTTCACACAGATCTGGGAGAATCCGGAGTCCTACGACCCCAAGCAGGGCCCGCTGCGCTCCTTCATCGCCACCCTCACCCACCGGCACGCGGTGCAGCGCCTGCGCCAGACCGAGTCCGCCGCCCTCGTGCGCACCGGGCACGGCACCACCGAGGACCTGGAGCGCAAGGTGCGTCACGCCTCCGCAGCGGCCCGCGCCGACTACATCGTGACGTCCATGCCCGCCCCACTGCGCGACGCGCTGAACCTCGCGTACTTCCAGCGCCGTGACTACCGCCAGACCGCCGCCGACCTGGGCGTCACCGAGGACGAGGCCCGCCGCAGGCTCCGCCTCGGCCTGCAACTCCTGTCGACGGCCCACAACGCGGGCACGCCTCCCGGCCACGGCTACGGGAGGCCGGCGTGAGCGCGGCGAACGGACCGGACAGGTTCGACCCCCACGAGGAGGAGCCCGACGGCCCCGGCCCCGCGGACCGGCCCTGGATACCGACGCCCCGCTCCTCCATCGAGGACACCGGCCGCCCGCTGCCCGACGTGACGGCTGCCGAACCGGCCGTCCTGGAGCACCACGTCCTCAAGTCCCTGCTCGGCGCCTGGGCGTTGGCCGCCTGCTCCCCCGAGGAAGCGGCCGCCGTCGAGATCCACCTGGGTGGCTGTGGCACCTGCGCCGAGGAGGCGCTGCGGCTGCGCGACGCCGTGGGCCTGCTGCACGCAGAGGAGAGCCTCGACCTCGACCCGATGCTGCGCTCCCGCGTCCTGGAGGGCTGCCTCACCCGGCGCCCCGCCCGCATCCCCGTGCCCGGCTGGGCCACCTCGTACGACACGGAGACCGCCCGGCTCGACGCGCTGCTCCAGGACATCGGCGACGGCGAATGGCACGCGCCGGTGCGGCTTCGCTGGTACGAGGGGGCGGAGCAGGTCGGCAAGAAGACCACGGTCGCCGGGGTGATCGCCCATCTCACCAGCGTGGACGGCCTGGTCGCCCGCGCCCTCGGCCTCGAGGACCCCGGCGCGCCTGCGCTCCTTGACCCCACCGCGCGCACCCGGGCGTACTGGAGGGCCTCCTACTTCCCGCCCACGCGCGCGGTACGGGCGCCGTGGCGCGAGCAGTCGCACTCCGTCATCCGCACGGTGTCCTTCGCGGGTTCGGACGGGGGCGGTGCCGGGGGTTCCGGTCAACTCCCCGTCTCGTACGGCAATTTCGAGCTCGCGCTGCGCGACGCGATGGTCGACCGGGCCTTCGAGTGCTGGATCCACGCCGGTGACATCGCGGACGCGGTCGACTACCCGTACGAGGCGCCGGCCCCGCGCCACCTCAACCGGATGATCGACCTCGCCGCGCGGATGCTCCCCGGCTCCCTGGCCGAGCGCCGCCGGCACGGCCTAGCGGCCCCCGCCCGGGAGCTCGTCGGCGCGGGGCGACCCGGGCGCAGCCTGCGCCTTGAGGTCGAGGGGGCGGGCGGCGGCGAGTGGCTGATCGCCCTCGACTCCCCCGCGGCGAGTGCCTCCGGCGGGCGGGAGGTGGCGCATGTGGCGCTGGACGGCGTGGAGTTCTGCCGCCTCGCCGCGGGCCACATCCTCCCGGAGGAAGCGGCGGCGGGCCAGGTCGGCGACCGCGAGGCCATCCGCGACGTCCTGTCGGCAACGGCGGGCCTGAGCCGGTTGTAGCGGCCTCACGCCAACTTGCCCTCATCAAGCCCGGTGCGGCCATATCAAGCCCCTGCGGCGATTGAGCAGCGGGGTCCGGGGCGGAGCAGA
>NZ_JBEOVM010000225.1:0-3318 GCF_040295505.1 Streptomyces sp. NPDC002790
CCCCGCTGCTCAATCGCCGCAGGGGCTTGAATGGCCCGCGCCTCAATCGCCGGCGGGGCTTGAATGCCGCTGCTCAAGCGCCGCAGGGGCTTGAGTGGGTCACGGCAGTAGCCCCCGCAGCGGATACGACGCCTTACGGGTGGCCAGAACCGCCTGGTCGAGCCGGTCCGCGGGGTCGTACCCCGCCTCCCACTCCCGATACGACACGGGCCACCGCCCATCCGTCATCCGCCGCGGAGCCAACTGCCGCGTACGCGCGAACACTTCCTGCCGCCACCCATCGGGAATCACCGACTCGGGCGCGACCTCCCGCCCCGCCGCGATCCCGACCAAGTGCGTCCACGACCTCGGCACGACGTCCACCACCGCGTACCCGCCCCCACCGAGCGCCACCCACCGCCCACCGGCGTACTCGTGCGCCCACGCGTGACAGGCGACCTGCACGGCCCGCTGCGCGTCCAAAGACACGGCCAGATGCGCCAGCGGATCCTCGAAGTGCGTATCGGCCCCGTGCTGCGTCACAAGCACCTGCGGCCGGAACTCCGCCAACAACTCCGGCACCACCGCATGCAGCGCCCGCAGCCACCCGGCGTCCCCGGTCCCCGCCGGCAGCGCCACATTCACCGCCGTCCCCTCCGCGGCCCCGTCGGCCCCCGTCTCCTCGGGCCACCCGGTCTGCGGAAACAACGTACGGGGATGCTCGTGCAGCGAGATCGTCAGGACCCGCGGGTCCTCCCAGAACGCGGCCTGCACGCCGTCCCCGTGGTGCACGTCCACATCCACGTACACGACCCGCTCCGCGCCCAACTCAAGGAGTCGAGCGATCGCCAGCGCCGCGTCGTTGTACACGCAGAACCCGGACGCCGCCCCCGGCATCGCATGGTGCAGGCCACCCGAGAAATTCACCGCGTGCAGCGCGTCCCCCCGCCACACGCTCTCCGCGGCCCCCACCGACTGCCCGGCGATCAGCGCGGACACCTCGTGCATCCCGGCGAAGGACGGATCATCCACCGTCCCCAGCCCATAAGCCGGATCAGCGGCGTCCGGATCGAGCGACGCAGCCTTGACCGCCTCCACGTAGTCCTCACGGTGCACGAGCCGCAACGTCGAATCCCCGGCCGCCTTCGCCGCGACGACATCCATGTCCCGGTCAAGACCGAACGCGTCCACCAGTCTCCGGGTCAGATCAAGCCTGACCGGATCCATCGGGTGTCCGGGCCCGAAGTCATACCCCGCTACCGCCGGGTCCCACATCAATTGCGCGCGGCCGCTCATGCCCGCCACCGTATCGGTCCCCCCGCTCCCGGAACGATGGGGCGTACACCAGCGTCAACAGCACCAACACCATGGGCACGAGCATCGCCCCGCGGTAACTCCACGCGTCCCCCAAAGCCCCCACAAGCGGCGAACCGATCAGAAAACCCACGTAGTTGAAGATATTGAGCCGCGCCACCGCCGCATCCGAAGCGTTCGGGAACAGCCGTCCCGCCGCGGCGAAGGTCTGCGGCACGATCACGCACAACCCGAGCCCCAGCAGCGTGAATCCGAGCATCCCCACCCAGGCCCCCGGCGCCACAGCCACCACACCGAACCCACCCGCGGCCACAACGGACCCCACCCGCACCACGGCCACCGCCCCGAACCGCCGCACCCCCACGTCCCCGACGGCCCGCCCCACCAGCGTCATCACCATGTAGACGTTGTACGGAACCGTGGACAGCTGCTCCGAACTCCCCAACACGTCCTGGAGGTACTTCGCGCTCCAGTTGGAGACCGTCGAGTCCCCGATGTACGCGAACGACATCACCAGGCACAGCGGCAACAACACCTTGAAGACGACCCCGCTGCCCTGCGCCTGCTCCCGCGCGGCCTCCTCCCCACCGACCGGCCGCCCGTCCACGTACCACCGGCTCGCCACGAGGCAGAGCGGCAACAGCACGCACACCACCGGCAGATACAACACGAACAGCGTCAGATCCCAGTGCGCCCCGACCCACGCGAGCGACGCCCCGACGATCCCGCCGAGACTGTACGCGGCGTGGAAGCCGAGCATGATGCTGCGCCCGTACGCCCGCTGCAGGCTGACACCGAGCATGTTCATCGAGGCGTCCAGCGCCCCCACCGCCAGCCCGAACACGGCGAGCGCGACGGCCACTTGGGCCACCGAGTCCCCGGCCGCGACCCCGAGCAGCGCCAGCAGGACGACGGGCTGCGCCCACCGCAGCACCCGGCTGGGCCGCACCCTCTTCACCAACTGCTCGGTGCCCACGCTCCCGACCCCGGCCAGCACCGGCACCGCGGCCAGGAACACGGGCAGCAGTGCGTCGGATATCCCGTACTGGTCCTGAATCGCGGGGATCCGGGTCACGAGCAGCGCAAAGGCGGCGCCCTGCGCGAAGAAGCTCAACCCCAGCGTCCGGCGCCCCCACCGCATCCGCCCGCTCGCCGTACCGGTCGCCCCGGCTGTGCCATCGGTCATGGCGGCACAGCGTAGGCCGCCGCCTTACCCGTGGGTAGATGGATCACAAAACCATGGGCCGACCGTGACCTCGGGCGATACCTCAACCGAGCAGCCGGGGCAACTCCCGCATGTCGTCGAAGAGTTCATCGGCCTGGTCGAGCCGCTCGGCGGGCGTCATCGCGGTGAACCCGTACACATCCATCCCGGCCGAGACGGCGGCCTGCACACCGAGCGGGCTGTCCTCGACGACCAGGCACTTCTCGGGCCGGACCCCCATCCGCTCGGCGGCGTACAGAAACAGGTCGGGCGCCGGCTTCCCCCGCCCCACATCCTGCGAGCTGAAGATCCGCTCGTCCCCGAACCACTTGTCGAGCCCGGTCTTCCGGTGCCCGACACGGATCCGCTCATGACTCCCGGAGGACGCGACGCAGTACGGCACCTCGTCGGCGGCCAGCTTCTCCAGCACCTCGACTACCCCGTCGACGGGCTCCAGCTCCCGCTCGAACGCCGCGAACACCCGCGTATGAAACGTGTCGTCGAAGTCCTCGGGCAATCGCTGCCCGGTCCGCTCGAGCACCACATCGTGCACGCGGTGCATGGCGGCCCCCATGTAGTCCCGCAGGGATTCCTCGTACGAGGTCGGGTGCCCGAGCTCGGTGAGATAGCCGGCCAGGAGCGTGTTGGAGATCGGCTCACTGTCGACGAGTACACCGTCGTTGTCGAAGATGACGAGGTCATAGCGCATGCCCATGTCTTCGACCCTAAACGCAGAAAAGCCCGGACCGTATCCCGGTCCGGGCTTTCCTTTTAAAATTAGTTCGGCGGCGTCCTACTCTCCCACAGGGTCCCCCCTGCAG
>NZ_JBEOVM010000226.1:0-3300 GCF_040295505.1 Streptomyces sp. NPDC002790
CCACCGCCAGCGGAGCATGCTCATGCTCCAGCAGCCCGGCCAGCTGGACCTGCATCTCCTCCACGGCCGCCTGCACACCCACGTCGCCTATGCGCCGACCAGCGCCAGGGGGCGCAGGTCGGGAGGGCTGCGACCGAGGGCGGATCGCAGTCAGAGCCCACCCGTTCCGGGCGGGCCAAGGGGAAGTCGCGCCCGCGCGACAAGAAGCAGCGTCGCGCCCACAGCGTCCGCCTCAACGAAACCGAGCACGCCCTCATCCAAGGGGGTGCAGACGCCGTCGGGATGAGCGCGGCCGGCTTCCTCGCGTACTCCGGCCTGGCCATGTCCCGCAATCAGTCGCGCACCGCCGTGGCCATTGCCACCGAACGCGATGTGCTCACCGAGCTCTTCGCCGCGCGCCGGCAGCTCGGCTGGGCCGGCAGCAATCTCAACCAGGTCGCCAAGGCCCTTAACACCGGTGGCGAGGTTCCTCACCTGGCGAAGGTCATCGCCGACATTCAGCGGGCGGCCAAGTCGGTGCAGGTTGCCGCTGACCGGGTCGCCAACCCGCAAGTGGGCGAGGCGGCTTGATCCCCAAGGTGCACAAGCAAGGCAGCGAGACCCTCTTTCTGCTCAACTACCTCTACGGCAAGGGCACTCGCGAGGAGCATATCGACCCTCACCTGGTCGCCTCGTTCGACGGCATGGCCCCCGACCCTGGCCGGGATCCGGGCGCGACGAAGCGGGACCTCCAGCAGCTTCTCGACCAGCCCTTGCAGCTCCTCGACCCCGACCAGCGCCCCGAGAAGCACGTGTGGCATCTGTCCGTGCGAAACGCCGTCGAGGACCGCATTCTTTCCGACGAGGAGTGGGGAGACATTGCGCGCCGCATGGTGGCCGCGACCGGCATCGATCCGGGCAACGGTGCGGGCTGCCGCTGGGCGGCCGTCCGGCACGCCGATGACCACATCCACATCATCGCGACCCTCGTACGCGAGGACGGCCGCCGTCCCGACCACCATTTCTCCGGCAAACGCGCCCAGGCCGAGGCCCGTCTCCTTGAGGTCGAATACGACTTGCAGCGGGTCAATCCTGGGGACGGCACTGCGGCGAAGAGGCCCACCAGCGCCGAGCGCCACAAGGCCGAGCGCCAGGGCCGGGAGCGGACCGCTCGTGAGGAGCTGCGCGAGACGGTGCGCCGCGCTGTCGCCGGCGTGCAGAGCGAAGGAGAGTTCTTCGACCGCCTGACCGCTGCCGGAGTCCTGGTCGAAAAGCGCGTCGCGCCCTCCGGTGACCTCCTCGGCTACAAGGTCGCGCTCACCGACGACCTCAACAAGGACGGCGAGCCTGTGTTCTATCCCGGCTCGAAACTCGCCCCTGACCTCTCCCTGCCTCGGATCCGTGAACGGTGGGCCAGCGATGCCGCTGACGGCCACGCCCCCGACACGGATCGTTCGGCTGGTTCGCCGCACGTCACTCCCTCGGCCGCACGCCGCCAGGCGACGTCGGCGTCCTGGCAGGCCGTGCTCATCATCGACCAGGGCAACGACGGACAGGTCTCCGCGTTGATCGCCGCGGGTGGCGAGATGCTCGACGCGCTGGCCAAGACCTCGGCCGCACACACCCGCCGTGAACTGCGAGAGGCCGCCTGGGCGTTCGAGCGGGCCTCCCGCTCCCACATCCGGGCCGAGCGGGGCCACGACCGCGCCCTGCGGCAGGCTGCCCGGAACCTCGCCCACGGCGGGACCGCGCTCGGCCGCGGGGAGGACGGCGCCACCACCGCCATGCTGATCGACATGGCCATCTTCTTCGTCATCGCCGCCGCTCACTGGCACGGGAAGAAGGAGCATGCCCAGCAGGCCGCTGCTGCCTGCCAGGCCGCCGAGCATTTGCGCGCCGCGTACCAGGTCGCCGCACCGATGTATCTGGGCCCCATGCACCAGCGTGGTCGGAACCTGTCCCAGCCCCTACAGCGCAAGCAGACCGCCTACCTTCGCCGGGCGGTGCCGGAGCTGGCCGAGCAGGTCCTCGCCGAGCCGGGCTGGTACGCCCTGGCCGCCACGCTCGCCGACGTCGAGAGCGCCGGGCACGACCCGGCCGCGCTCCTGGTCGAGGCAGCCGAGCGGCGGGAGCTGGACACCGCCGAGTCGATCAGTGATGTCCTCGTGTGGCGACTGCGGCGGATGGCAGACCTGCCCGCTGACGCCTCCGCGATGCCTCCGAGCCAGGCGAAGCGCACGACACCGGCAACGCACCGCGGGCAGACGCGCACCGTGCCGCCCCGCAGGCCGGGTACGGCGACCGACAGCACACGCGAGCACCAACGGTGAGGAAGGTCTTCAAACCAGGACGGCGACCACCGCGATGGCCACCGTGGCGCCCGCGATGCACAGCATGATGGTGCGCGCGGTCGGCACTCGACGACGAGCCGGCGCCGACGTCACCTCGCGCGTACCGCCGCACGCACAGCCAGGGGTATGTGACAGGAACGGCGAGTCCATCCAGTAGGAGCCGAGCAGCTGCGGTGAGACGGATGAAGGGGAGCTGGGCATACCCGGGCAACGCCGCAGCGCGTCAGCCGATACGGGACGCAACGCCTCTGCAATGAAGGCTCGGCCCTCTCCGCCTCGTCCAGGCGACCGCCCGGGATCATCGGTCCGAGTTCACGAATTCCAGAGTTGCAGCAGGTCAGCGACTTGCGGCACTCTCCTCGTGCAGGCGAGACGACAGAGATGGAGACGGCATGTTCCGACGCAACCGAGCGGACCGAGAGTTCCGTGATGCCCAGCGTGCCGGCCAGGCGCTGCTGGCCGTGCACACCGAGTGGCCCGAGGGTCCCGTCCCGGCCGCTGCGCCGGCCCCGGCAGCGCCGACCGACGCCACGGTGGTGCCCGACTTCCTGCCGCCGGAGTTCCGGGCACCGAGCCGCCAGGACGTCTCGGGATTCATGATGCGCTGGGACCTGCCGCTCGTCATCGACGGCGAAGTCCACGCGTGTCACTGCGGTGCGTACCGGAACTGGATCGTCTTCAACATGCGCGACGACTCGGTGTGGCTGCGCTGCGACGCAGGCCACGAGGCGCAGGAGACCCGGCTGGACACGGCCTGGTACAACCGCAACTCCGGTCCGGTCGACCACTTCCACCCCACCCTCCAAGACGGCCTGCGTCACCTCGGCCACTGAAATCCGCGAAACCCCCTTCCCCTACCCCTGCGTTCATCGGCGCCCGGAGGGCCGATCCGGTCAGACCATCCGTCTCGCATCACCAAGGGGTTTCCGCATGCGCCGTTCCACCACGACCCTCCTCGGCCTCAGCGCCG
>NZ_JBEOVM010000227.1:0-3299 GCF_040295505.1 Streptomyces sp. NPDC002790
CGTCCGGCGCTCATCGCGGCCCGTATGTCAGGCCCCGAGGGAGTGCCGAGGTAGCGCAGTGTGCACCTCCCCGGCGGGGACGCCGACCGTCATCCGGACGAAGACGCAGTCAGCGGTGATGGCTGCGAGCGGCTGTGGGCCGCGAGGACGGCAGCACGGTGGTCGTGGTCGGTGCGGCGTGGCGCAGGTTGACCCCGATGCCCTGCTCGGCGAGTCGGCGGGCGACCGCCTGAATCCGCAGAGCCCGGCCGTGCTCGCCGTACGCGGCGGGCAGCAGGAAGGCCGCCTGGTGCGGGTGGTACTGGAATCCGTGCGCGTACAGCGTCATCCGCGCCTGCTCGGGCACGCTTCCGTACGGCGCCCCCAGTGCCCCGTCGTCGTACCAGGTCAGCGTCACGACCTGGGTGACCTGTGGTGGAGCCGGCCGGTGCGGAGGCTCGGGCTGTTCGGCCGCGTTACGGCGTACGGCCTCAAGGGCGTGCTCATAGCGGGGCAGGAGCCGGCGGGCGATTCGGGCGGAGGCACGAACGGGGTCGTTGGGGACGGCGATGCCGTTCGGCTCCTCGACGCCGTCGACGTGGTGGGGCTTGAATCGGGCGTCGTCCGGCTCGAGCGGGGCGACGACGAACTGGTGCGGGTGCAGCGGACGGTCGGTGACGTACAGGCGCTTGCCACCGGGGCTGTGCAGGACGGCGTCGTGGGTGAGAACGAACTGGCTGACCACCCAGTCGACGTGACCGACGTCCCAGAGCTGCTCGGTGAGGGGGAACTGGTCCTTGTAGGCGGCGTGGTGGTGGTACTCGCTGCTCCAGGTGCCGGGCAGGCGGAGGGCCAAGTCGGCGGCGAAGGCGTTCAGCTCGGTTCTGATCGGGGGCATGGGCTCCTTTCTCAGTGGCGGGCGCTATCTGCTGCGCGTCGTGCGGGCAGGAGGCGCGGGAGTGGGTGCCGCAGTCGGCACGGCTCGTGGCTGGCGCGCCTGGTGGGTGGCGGCCTCCTTGGAGGCCGTCGCGTGTTGGTAGGCGCTGATGACGTTCTTGAGGTGGTCGACTGCATCGCCCCGGCGTGCGGCGAGGATGTCGATCTGTGTGGCCGCGTTCTGCAGGACGCCCAGGGAGTTGATCGACGTCTTCCCAGAGGTGCACGTGTCAGGTTGGAGGCCGCGCTCTGAGCGGCATCGGTGAACTGCCGGTGGACGTTGTCCAGATGGCGAGCCGCCGTGTACAGGAGGTCGGCGAGCGCCGACTCGGGTCGTTCGGTGTGGAGCCGGGCGATGGAGCGCGGCGTGGCGCCGAGCGCCTCGTGCACCATCTGGGAGCCGGGTCCTACAGAGGACGGAGCGTTGGTTTGGCTTTCCATCGAGGGTGGCGGTCCGTGGAGGTTGAGGGCAGTGGGTGCGTCGCGGCCGACGATCAATGCATCCGGGCATCTGTGTCAAACAATGCCAATTCGTGGGAATGCAGGAGATGTTGGACGATGAAAGATCGTCCGGCTACCTTCCAGAGTCCTCGGCCGCGGTTGAGGTGGGAGATCGCGTCTGCTTCCACGGAGGTGAGTCCCAGCAGTGCTGCGGCTGCGTGGAGTTGGTCGGTCTCCTGGCGGTAGATGATGCGGGTGGAGCAGTCGGCGAGCAGTCCTTCGGCGAGCGCCCGGCCGCGGGATCCGGCGTCGCCGGCGGTGAGCAGGTCGGACAGGCGGTGGATGACCATCAAGTTGGCGATGCCCAGACCGCGGGACAGCTTCCACTGGGACTGCATGCGGGCGAGTAGGCCGGGGTGGCGCATCAGGCGCCATGCCTCGTCGTAGACGATCCAGCGCCGGCCACCGTTGGGGTCGGACAGCGCGGATTCCATCCATGCGGAGGCGCAGGTCATGGCGAGGACGAGGGCGGTGTCGTCGCCGGATCCGCCCAGGCGTGAGAGGTCGATGGTGAGCATGGGCGAGTTGGGGTCGAACGCGACGGTGGAGGGTGCGTCGAACATGCCGGCGAGGTCGCCGTGCACCAGTCGGCGCATGGCGTGGGCGAGGTCGCGGGAGGCGTCGCCGAGGCGGCCGGACATGACGCCGCCGACTCGGTCGAGTTCGTCGGGGTTGTTGAGCGTGGCGGCGATGTCGCCGAGCAGGGGGGTGCGACCGTTCGCAGCGGCGCGGGCGACGACGGCGTCCAGGGCGACGTCGAGACCGGTGTGCTCCATCGGCAGCAGGTCCCGCCCGAGTACGGTGCGGGCCAGGGAACCGAGCAGTAGCAGACGGCGCTTGCGGATCTCGCCTGCCCAGTCGGCCTCGGAGACGCTGTTGGGCCGAGGGGCGGCGTCCAGCGGGTTGAGTTTGCCGGGCAGTCCCGGTCCGAGGGCAATGGAGGTGCCGCCCAACGCCTGAGCGACGGGCGTCCATTCGCCCTTGGGGTCACACGGGACGTAGACGCGGTATCCGAAGGCGATCGACCGCAGCGCGAAGGACTTGGCGAGCGCCGACTTGCCCTGCCCGATCACGCCGGCCAGCAGGACGTTCGGGTTGGTGAAGCCTTCGACCTTGCCGTAGAGCGCGAACGGGTCGAAGCAAAACGACGCCTCGGCGTGGACATCGCGGCCGATGTAGATGCCCTCGGCGCCCAGCCCGCCCTCGGCGAGGAACGGGTACGCCCCGGAAGCGGTGGCGGTGGTCATGCGGTGAGCGGGCAGCTTGATCTTGTTGTTGCGGGAGGAGGCGGGGCCGGGGCGTCCGGCCGGGGGGAAGAGCGGCGCCGGCATCTCGTGCTCGGCCCCGTCGGAGCCGCCGGTATGGGCGGCTGCTTCGGTGCGTGCCTTCGCGGCGGCTTCGGCGAGCTGTCGCCGGGCAGCCTTGCGAGAGGTGCGATCGGTGCCGTGCGGGGTGAACAGCGGGCTGGCGCTGGCGCGGCGGGCGCGGCGCGCGGGCCGGTGGCTCATGACGGAGTGGCTTTCACGTGACGGGTCCAGGACGCAGTGCGCAGGTCAGACGCGCGGGGAGGCGCTGAACAGAATCGGCTTGCGGTAGCCCTGGCCGTCGCCGGACCAGTCCAGCTCGATGTAGCCGTCTCCGAGGTACTGGTACCGGCCGCTGGCCTTGGTCTTGAGCGTTCCCGTCTTGTAGGAGCCGTTGCCGTTTCCGCTGCTGTGTTCCAGCGCGTTCTCCAGGCCCGTGTAGTTGGCGTACTTCACGACCGGGTCCGTGCCGGCGGTGGACTTCTTGGTCTGCAGGTGGAACCTCGCCTTGTTGAAGGTGAGGCTGGTGTGCTGGTTGCTCGCGTAGGGGCCGTCCCAGTTGACCGTGGCGGTGGTGTA
>NZ_JBEOVM010000228.1:0-3267 GCF_040295505.1 Streptomyces sp. NPDC002790
GGGGGGGCGGTCGGGGGTTTTTTCCGTGGGTCGCCCCGCCCCGTTCAGCGCAACGGGGTTGACGCCTCGGGGCTCCGCCCCGGACCCCGCGCCTCAAACGCCGGCGGGGCTGGAAAGATCGGGGCTCTGCCCCGTACCCCGCTGCTCAATCGCCGCAGGGGCTTGATTGGCTCACCCGTCGCCGGGGCTTGAGCAGATCACCCGTCGGGGGGTGGGGGCTTGAGTTGCTCAGCCGTGGCGGGGGGTGATCTATCAAGCCCCGCCGGCGATTGAGGCGATCCTTCCAGCCCCGCCGCCGTTTGAAGCGATCTTTCCAGCCCCGCCAGCGTTTGAAGCGATCTTTCCACCACCGCCGGCGATTGAGGCGATGCTTCCAGCCCCGCCGGCGTTTGAGGCGCGGGGTTCGGGGCGGAGCCCCGAGGCCGGGGGGGGAGCCCCGAGGCCGGGGGGGGCGATGGGGCGGCTGTTCGATCGGCGCAGGGACCTGGAGGGGTTACGCGAGGGCCTCCTCGCGGGTGCGGGCCGGGGGGATGTGGGGGGGGTCCGATTCGCGGTGGGCCGGGTCGCGGACCTCGCCGACGAGGAGTTCCAGGACGTCCTCCAGGGCGACGAGGCCGAGTACCCGGCCGGAGGCGTCCGCCGCCTGGGCCAGGTGGGTGGCAGCGCGGCGCATCACCGTGAGGGCGTCGTCCAGGGGAAGTTCCGAGCGAAGGGTCGCCATGGGACGCCAGAGCTGCTGCGGAACCGCGCGGTCCACATCGGGGCCGTCGATCAGGTCGAGGACGTCCTTGACGTGGAGGTAGCCCATGAAGGCGCCGTCGTCGGAGCAGACGGGAAAGCGGGAGTAGCCCGTGCGCCCCGTCAGCCCGATGATCTCGGCCGGGGTGACCGCGGGGCCGACCGTCACCAGGGAGGCACGGTCCAGCAGTACGTCCGTCACCGGGCGGGAGCCCAGTTCCAGGGCGTCACCCAGACGCTCCTGCTCCTCCGGGGCCAGCAGTCCCGCCTGGCCGGAGTCCTCCACGAGACGGCCCAGCTGCACGCTGGTGAAAACCGCGTCCACCTCGTCCTTGGGCTCGACCCGGAACAGCTTGAGGATCAGCCGGGCACAGGCGCCGAGGGCGATCGTGACCGGCTTGCAGAGACGGGCGAAGGCGACGAGGCCGGGGCTGAACCACAGCGCCGTCCGCTCCGGGGCCGCCATCGCGAGGTTCTTCGGGACCATCTCGCCGATGACGAGGTGGAAGAAGACCACGGCCACGAGCGCGAGCGCGTACCCCAGGGGGTGGATCATGCCGTGCGGGACGTGGGCCGCTTCGAAGACGGGTTCCAGGAGGTGGGCCACGGTCGGTTCGGCCACCGCGCCCAGGGTCAGCGAGCAGACGGTGATGCCGAACTGGGCCGCCGCCATCATCTGCGGCAGGTGCTCCAGGCCGTACAGGACCTGCTTGGCCCGCTTGCCGGGGATGGGTTCGATCTGGCTTCGGCGGACCGAGACCAGAGCGAATTCGGCTCCTACGAAGAAGCCGTTCGCGAGGACCAACAGGGCCGCGAAGACGAGTTGCAGCGCGCTCATCGGGCCGCCTCCAGGAGCGCCGGCTTCGGGGTGTCCGACGTACGTACGATGCGGACGCGTTCCGCCCGGTAGTGGTCGACGGCGCGTACGGAGAGGCGCCAGCCGGGAAGTTCGGCCTTGTCGCCGGGGGCCGGGATACGGCCCAGGAGGTCGGCGACGAGCCCCGCCACCGTCTCGTACGGGCCCTCGGGGACGTCGAGGTCGATGCGGCGCAGGATGTCGACGCGGCAGCCGCCGTCGACGTCCCAGGCGGGGCGGCCGTCCTCGGGCGGCGCGACCGCCAGCTCCGGCAGGTCGAGACCGTCGTGCTCGTCGCGGACCTCGCCGACGAGCTCCTCCACGATGTCCTCCAGGGTGACGACCCCGGCCGTGCCGCCGTACTCGTCGACGACGACGGCGATCGGCTGCTCGCTGCGCAGCCGGGCCAGCAGAGGCTGTACGGGGAGGGTCTCGGGGACGAGCAACGGTGCCTGCGCGATGCGGCCGACCGGCGTGCGCAGCCGTTCGTGCGCGGGCATCGCGAGGGCGTCCTTGAGGTGGACCATGCCGATGATCTCGTCGATCCGCTCCCGGTAGACCGGGAAGCGGGACAGGCCCGTGGCACGGGTCAGGTTGACCACGTCCTCGGCGGTCGCGGACGCCTGCAGCGCGCTGACCTTCACGCGCGGCGTCATGACGTGCTGCGCGGTCAGCCCGGCGAGGGAGAGGGTGCGGACGAACAGGTCGGCCGTGTCCTGTTCCAGGGCGCCCGCCTGCGCGGAGTGCCTGGCCAGGGAGACCAGTTCGCCCGGGGTGCGGGCGGAGGCGAGTTCGACAGCGGGCTCGACGCCGAGCGCGCGGACGACTCGGTTCGCCACCGCGTTGAGCAGGGCGATGACCGGGCGGAACAGGCGGGAGAAGGCGTGCTGCGGGCCGGCCACGAAGCGGGCGACCTGCAACGGCTTCGCCACCGCCCAGTTCTTCGGCACGAGTTCGCCGATCACCATCTGCACGGCGGACGCGAGCAGCATGCCGATGACGACGGAGAGGCCGCCGACGGCGCCCTCGGGCAGACCGATGGCGGTCAAGGGACCGCGCAGCAGCTCGGCGAGGGCCGGTTCGGCGAGCATGCCGACGACCAGTGAGGTGATGGTGATGCCGAGCTGGGTGCCGGAGAGCTGGAAGGACAGCTGCTTGAGGGCGTCGACGACGGTGCGGGCGCGCTTGTCGCCCGCGGCCGCGGCCTTTTCGGCGTCGGGGCGTTCCACGGTGACGAGGCCGAATTCGGCCGCCACGAAGAAGCCGTTGGCGAGGATCAGGAGGAAGGCGGCCGCGAGGAGCAGCAACGGGATGGTCATGCCGCCGCCTCCGGGGACGTCAGCGCGCGGGGCGCGTGGTGTCGGGAGGGGGCGGCGCAGGTACTACCGGACGATCCGTCCATCGCTGGAGGGAGTCACTCCTTGGTGAGCAGGAGCCCTTGGCTCCGCCTTGGGGGCGGGGTGGGGGCGGGGCGGCGCTTGTGGCCGCCCCGGGACCAGATTAATCAAGCCGGGGCCCGAAGTGTCAGGGGCTACACCCTCCGGAGTCCCCGGCACCGTGACTCAATCGCCGGCGGGGCTTGATTTTCAAGCCCCTGCGGCGATTGAGCAGACGGCCCACCGGCCCGACGCCTCGGGGCTCCGCCCCGGACCCCCCAGCGCAAACACCGCACA
>NZ_JBEOVM010000229.1:0-3024 GCF_040295505.1 Streptomyces sp. NPDC002790
GGATTGATAGAACAACCCCCAGCGGCGGCGGGCAATTACACGCCCCTGCGGCGATTGAGCAGCGGGGTCCGGGGCAGAGCCCCGGCCTTCCGGCCCGGCCGACGTTTGAGCCATTCCCGCCCCGCCCACGCTTGAGCCCTTCCAGCCCCGCCGGCGTTTGAGGCGCGGGGTCCGGGGCGGAGCCCCGTGGGCGTGTGACCGGTCGTCTCCCGTCACCCGCCCCCTCCGGGGGCGCCGGCCCGACGGGGTGGCGGCAGCCCGGTGCGGCGCGCCCTATGGACGGCCCCCGCCCCGGCGTAAGCGTGGCGTGGCGCGCGCGGATGCCCGGGGAGGTGTGACGCTGGAGGCAGTGACCACCACCCGTACAGCGAGCGGACGGCACGGAGGCAGCATGCGGCACTCGGAACCCACGGCCAGGACTTCAGGAGCCGGCGCCGCGCGGGCCAGGGCCCCTGAGGGCCGTGGGCCGGTGCGATACGGACCACCGCTGCCCGAGCCCGGCCTCCCGGTACTGCCGGAACTCGCCGCCGTCGCCGCGAGCGCCGCGGGGCGCCCGGACCCGGTGCCGCCCGGCGGGCCGCCCGCCCTGCTCGAAGCGGCTTGCGGCTACTGGGAGCGCCGCGGCCTCGGCACCGAACGCGAGCAGGTCGGCGCGGCGCCCGGCGCGGCCCCGCTGCTGCTCGCCCTCACCGCCGCCCTCGGCGGCGACGTCCTCGTACCCCGCCCCTGTTCGGCCTGGTGGGTGCCGCAGGCCCGGTTCCTGGGCCGCGCCGTGTACCACGTGCCGACGCCCGCCGAGTGCGGCGGCGTCCCCGACTCGACGGCCTTCCTGGAGACCGTCCGCCGGGTCAGGGCCGAGGGTGGCGACCCCCGCCTCCTCGTGCTGTCCGTGGCCGACGACCCGACGGCGACTGTGCCGCCGCCAGAGGTGCTGCACGAGGCCGTGGAGGCGGCCGCCGCCGAGGGGCTGCACGTGGTCAGCGACGAGACGTGGCGGGACACCATGCACCCGGGCGCGGACTCCGTCCTGTTCAGCCCCGCCGAGATGTACCCGCGCGACGTCACCGTCCTCAGCGACCTCACCGGCGCGTACCTGCCGCCCTCGCTGCCCGCGGCCTGCGCCCGGTTCCCCGCCACTGACCTGGGCGCCGCGCTGCACGCCCGCGTCCTCGACTTCCTCACCGCCACCGGTGCGCTGCTCGCGGCCCCGGTCGCGGCGGCGGCCACGTACGTCCTGAACGAGACCGAGGAGATCACCGAACGCCGCCGGGCCGGCGCCGCCCTGCACGCGCGGGTCGCCGGGGCCGCGCACCGCGCCGTGCTCCGTGCGGGCGGCCTCGCCAGGCCGCCGCGGGTCGGCCGGCACCTCTACATGGACCTGGAGGAGCTGCGGCCCCGGCTCGCCGACCTCGACGTCCGCGACTCCCAGGACCTGGAGGACCTCCTCGGCGACCGGCTCGGCATGCCGGTCCCCGGCGGCCACCGCTTCGGCGACGAGCAGGGCGCGCTGCGGGTGCGCCTGTCGACGGGACCGCTGCTCGGGTCAACCCCAGAGGAACGCCGCGCGTCCCTCACCTCACCGGAGCCCTTGGAATTGCCGCACATCGCACGGCTGTTGACCATGGTGGAGTCGACGCTCCGCGCCATCGGCGGGGAACCGGCACGCGAAGGATGGGAGACCGAGCGATGACGCAGGCGTCCGAAGCACCGTCGGCCGTACCGCGGGGCGATGCGACCGCACCCGCGCGGCCCCTCGTCGAGCCGCGGCCGCTCGGCGGGTCGGACACCGGAGTGCCGGACGTACCGCGCCGCTGGCCCAAATCCTTCGCCCAGCGGCTGACCGCACCGCTGCCGGGCCTGCGGTCCTTCGCCAGGTTCGCCCGCGAGGGCGCGCTCCGGCCGCCCGCCGAGAGCCTGGCCGACATCCCGCACCTGCCCTTCGAGCCGGGCCCGCTGCCGCAGGTAGACGCCTGTACGGCGGCCGTCACCTGGGTCGGGCACGCCAGCTGGATCATCCGCATCGGCGGCCTCACGGTCCTCACCGACCCCGTCTGGTCCCGCAAGATCCTCGGCACCCCGGCCAGGGTCACCCCGCCCGGCGTCGCCTGGACCGCGCTGCCGCCTGTCGACGCGGTCGTCATCAGCCACAACCACTACGACCACCTGGACTGGCCGACCGTCAGAAGACTCCCGCGCGACACCCCGGTCCTCGTTCCCGCGGGTCTCGCCCGCTGGTTCACGCGGCGCGGCTTCACGCGGGTCACGGAGTTGGACTGGTGGGAGGCGGCGGAACTGAACGGGGTCCGCTTCGACTTCGTGCCGGCCCACCACTGGTCCAAGCGCAGCCTCGTCGACACCTGCCGCACGCTGTGGGGCGGCTGGGTGCTCACCGACGCCGCGGGGCAGCGGATCTACTTCGCGGGCGACACGGGCTACGGCCGCTGGTTCTCGCAGATCGGCCGCCGTTACCCGGGTATCGACCTGGCGTTGCTCCCGATCGGGGCGTACGACCCGCGGTGGTGGCTGAAGGACGTGCACTGCGACCCGGAGGATGCGGTGCGGGCCGCGCAGGACGTGGGGGCGCGGCGGATGGCGCCGATGCACTGGGCCACGTTCCTGCTGTCGGCGGAACCGGTCCTCGAACCCCTCCACCGACTACGCGCCGCGTGGGAAAAAACGGGCCTGCCCCGCGCCTCCCTCTGGGACATCCCGGTGGGCGCCTCCCGCACCCTGCCAACCTGAGGCCCACCCGTCGCCCCGACCCCGGGGCTCCGCCCCGGCCCCCGCTCCTCAATCGCCGGAGGGGCTGGATTTGGGGCTCCGCCCCACACCCCGCTGCTGCTCAATCGCCGCAAGGGCTTGAAATGGGAACTTCCGCGACTCTTGAAATGGCGACTCCCGCGGGTCTTGGAATGCCGAGCACCGCGGGACTTGATCTGTCGATCGCCGACGGGGGTGGATCCATCAAGCCCCGCCGGCGATTGAGGCGATCTTTCCAGCCCCGCGCCTCAAACGCCGGCGGGG
>NZ_JBEOVM010000230.1:0-2991 GCF_040295505.1 Streptomyces sp. NPDC002790
GATCTGCGCCGCCACCAGGTTCAGCGCCCCGCCGTGGGTCGCCGCCACACCCTTCGGCACACCCGTCGAACCCGACGTATAGATCACATACGCCATCCCGGCGGCATCCACGACCACACCAGGAGCAGTCTCCGGCATGGCCGCCACCTGCGCCTCGACGTGCCGGTCGTCCAACGCCACCGGCATGACGCCGCGCAACGGCAGTTCGTCCAGCACATCCTCGACACCGAGCAGGACCGGTATGCGGCTGTCGGCCACCATGAACCCGATCCGCTCCGCCGGATGCGCCACGTCCATCGGCAGATAGGCCGCTCCGGCCTTGAGGATTCCCAGCACCGCGGTGACCATCCGCGCGCCGCGCGGCAGGCAGAGCCCGACCACCACCTCCGGCCCCACGCCCAGACCGCGCAGGAAGTGCGCCAGGCGATTCGACGCGACGTCCAGCTCGCGGTACGTGAGGACATCCTGGCCTGCGATGACGGCAGGAGCGTCAGGGGCGGCGGCGACCTGCCGTCCGAACACCTCCACGACGGTGCCGTCCAGGTCACCGGCGGCGGTGTCGTTCCAGCCCACGAGCATCCGTTCGCGCGCTTGCCGATCGAGCACGCTCACGGCGGCGAGCGGTGTGTCGGGGCCGCCGTGCACCGTGCCGGCCAGGGCGCCGACCGCGTTCTCGATCGCGGTGCACCACAGACGGCAGACCTCAAGCGAATCGATGGGGTCGACGGCCAGCACACTGACGCGCATACCAGCCGCACCGTTGTCATTGACGGCAACGGCCAACGGGTAGTTGGTCTTGTCCCGTTCAAAGACATATCGAACGCCATCGATCGAGCGCTGCTCCCCGGCGTCCGATTCCTGGTCGGCGGGGCGGTAGTTGAAGAGCGAGGTGAACAGCGGGGTGTCGCCCGCTATCCCGCTGGCCTGCTGGGCCAGCGCCAGCGGGGCGTGCTCGTGCTCCAGCAGCGCCGCCAACTGGTCCCGCATGTCCTCGACCGCGGCCCGCACCCCCGCCCGGCGGGTCCGCACCCGTACCGGGAGGCTGTTGATGAACGGGCCCACGACGCGGTCGGCTCCCGCGCCTGCCGTCATGCGTCCGAGCAGCACCGTGCCGAACACCACGTCGTCGCGGCCCGACAGCACGGCCAGTACGCGCGCCCACACCACGTGCATCACGGTGGCAGGGCTGACCCCCATCTGCCGTGTCACCTGCCGGAGCGTGTCCACGACCTCGTCGGAGATCGGCAGGCTCTCGACCACCACGTCGCTGCCGTCGCCGCGCACGTCGAGCACCCCGTACGGGGCAGTCGGCTCGGTCACATCGCCGAGCAGCTCGGCGAAGTACCGCTCGTGCTCGGCCCGGGGCACCGCTCGCATCTGTGCCACGAAGTTCCGGAACGGCAGTGCGGGCCTCAGCGCCTCGGGACGCCCGGCCAGAATCTCCCGCAGCTCCTGAAGCATCATGTCCACGCCCAGGTGGTCCTGCAGCAGGTGATGCATCCGCATCACACCCAGCCAACGGCCTTCCTCGACCTCGGCCACATGCAGGTCCGTCAGCGGGGCACGGTCGAGGTTCATCACCGATCCCGCCAGGGCGGTCAGGCCCTCCATCCACCCTTCGGGTCCCGCGGCAGCCACGTCTTCCTCGAAGACGTGCTCTACGACGGGCAGTTGTGCCTGCCGCCACACCACCTGAACCGGCTCGCGCAGGCCCTCCCACACCACACCCGTGCGATAGATGTCGTGCCGGTCCACGACCTGCTGCAAGGCACCGACGAATGTGTCCAGCCGGGCCCGGGAGTCGAACTCCACGACGCGCGCCGTCAGATAGACGTCGCCGCCCTCACCCGCCATGAGGTGGTGGAAGAACATGCCCTCCTGCAACGGCGCCAGCGGATAGACGTCCGACACGTTCGACGCTCCGCCGTCGACGGCCGCGACCACCCGGTCGATCTCCTGCTGCGACAGCTCGACCAGCGGCAGCATCTCCGGCGTGATCCGCTCCGCACCCACCGGGATCAGGTTCTCGGGCACCTCCACCGCTTCGGCACCGGACGCCCTCGCCAGCCCGGCCGGTGTCGACGCCTCGAACAGCGCCCGCACCGACACCGATACGCCCCGCGCCCGCAGCCGGTCCACCAACGCCACCGCCAGCAGCGAGTGTCCGCCCAGCCGGAAGAAGTTGTCGTCGACGCCGACCGACTCCACGCCGAGCACCTCGGCGAACACCGCGCAGAGGATCTCCTCTTGCACGGTGGCCGGGGCGCGGCCCGCGCCCGTGACGTACTCCGGCGCGGGCAGGGCCCTGCGGTCGAGCTTGCCGTTGACGGTCAGCGGCAGCTCGTCCAGCGTCACGAACGCGGCCGGGACCATGTACTCCGGCAGCCGCGACGCCACCACGTCCCGCAGCACGCCCGCGTCGAGCCCTGTGTCCGCGGCCACCACGTAGGCGACCAGGCGCTTGTCGCCCGGAGCGTCCTCGCGTGCGATCACAGCGGCCTGTCCGACGTCCGGCCGCGACAGCAGCACGGCCTCGATCTCGCCCGGCTCGATGCGGAACCCACGGACCTTGACCTGCTCGTCGGCGCGGCCACCGAAGACCAGTTGGCCGTCCGGGGTCCACTTGGCCACATCACCGGTCCGGTACATCCGTTCCCCGGACGCTCCGAACGGGCAGGCCACGAACCGCTCACCCGTCAGCCCCGCACGACCGACGTAGCCACGTGCCACACCGGCTCCGGCCACGTACAGCTCGCCCGCGACGCCCACCGGCACCGGCTGCAGCGCCTCATCCAGCACGAACAAGCGGCTGTTGGCGATCGGCGTGCCGATCGTCGGCTCATCCCCCCGCGTCAGCGGTTGCGACATCGACGCACAGACGGTGATCTCGGTCGGACCGTAGGCGTTGATCAGCCGACGACCCGAAGCCCACCGCTCCACCAGACCCGCGTCCAGGGCTTCACCGGCAGATACGAGCGTGGTGACCGAGGC
>NZ_JBEOVM010000231.1:0-2818 GCF_040295505.1 Streptomyces sp. NPDC002790
CGCACGCTTTCGATCTGTCTATCGTCGGGGCCGCATTCCGCCCGATTCTCAGGGTGTTGCTACCGCACTCGTTGGTGGTCGGCGCTCGGGGGCCCCCTGAGCCTCATCTGGGGCTGGGGGCGCCCCCTTTTCGTACGGTCGGCGCCTACGCGGCGACGGGCGCCTTCGGTTTCTTCGGCTTCGGCTTGGCCGGACCCGCGGCATTGGTGAACGCCTCGTACTCCTTGAGGACGTCCTCGGTCGGCCCGTCCATCCGCAGCTCGCCGCGCTCCAGCCACAGCACCCGGTCGCAGGTGTCGCGGATGGACTTGTTGCTGTGGCTGACGAGGAAAACGGTCCCCGCGCGCTGCCGCAGCTCCTTGATCCGCTGCTCGGACCGCTTCTGGAAGGACCGGTCACCGGTGGCGAGCGCCTCGTCGACCAACAGCACGTCGTGCTCCTTCGCGACGGCGATCGAGAACCGCAGCCGGGCGGCCATGCCGGACGAATACGTCCGCATCGGCAGCGTCACGAAGTCGCCCTTCTCGTTGATCCCGGAGAAGTCGACGATCTCGTCGTACCGGTCCCGCACCTGCTCGCGGGACATGCCCATCGCGAGCCCGCCGAGCCGTACGTTGCGCTCGCCGGTCAGGTCGTTCATCAAGGCCGCGTTCACGCCGAGCAGCGAGGGCTGCCCGTCGGTGTAGATGGCCCCGTTCTCGGTCGGCAGCAGCCCGGCCACGGCCTTCAACAGGGTGGACTTCCCGGACCCGTTGGTCCCGATGAGCCCGATGGCCTCGCCTCGGTAGGCGGTGAAGGACACGTTCTTCACCGCGTGCACCTTGCGCACCCCCGCCCGCTTCTCGGCCTTCTTCCGGCCGCCGAGGATGCGGCTGAGGGCGGCGGTCGCGGCGCCGCGGCCCGTGCCGGTCCCGTTGACCCGGTAGACGATGTCGACGCCGTCGGCGATGACGGTGGGTACCTGTCCGGTGGTGTTGTCAGCCACGATGTCAGCCACGTCCGTACGTCTCCTCGGCCTTCCAGAAGTAGATGAACCCGCCGACGCCGGCGAGCAGCGCCCAGCCGACCGCCAACGCCCAGATGTGCGGCGGCAGTTGAGCATCGGTGAAGCTGTCGATGAGCGCGAAGCGCATCAGGTCGATGTAGACGGCGGCCGGGTTGGCCTGGAGCAGCGTCGATACGAACGACGGGATGCCCCGCCCCTCCGTCAGCCGGGTCAGGCTCCACATCACGCCGGACGCGTACATCCACGTACGCAGCAGGAACGGCATCAGCTGCGCGAGGTCCGGGGTCTTCGAGCCGAGCCGCGCCATGATCAGCGCGAGCCCGGTGTTGAACACGAACTGGAGCGTCAGCGCGGGCACGGCGAGGAACCAGGACAGCGCCGGCGGCACGCCCGTCGCCAGCAGGATGACCACCAGCGCACACATGGAGAACAGCAACTGCTGGAGCTGCTGGAGGCAGAACGAGACCGGGAGCGCGGCCCGCGGGAAGTGCAGGGCCCGGACGAGCCCGAGGTTCCCGGAGATCGCTCGCGTCCCCGCCATCACCGACGACTGCGTGAACGTCCACACGAACACGCCCGTGACCAGGAACGGGATGTAGTCCGGCACACCCCTGCTCGTGCCCATGAGCTTGCCGAAGATGAGGTAGTACACCGCCGCGTTCAGCAGCGGCGTGAGCACCTGCCAGACCTGCCCGAGCTTCGCCTGGCTGTACTGGGCGGTGAGCTTGGCGGTCGAGAAGGACGCGATGAAGTGCCTGCGCTGCCACAGCTGACGGACGTACGCGGGCAGCGAGGGCCGCGCGCCGCTGACGCTCAGCCCGTACCGGGCGGCGAAGGCCGCCGGATCCTCGGGGACAGGGACGGACCGCGGTGTCTCCTGCGGGGGAGGCGTGTCCAGGACCTGGCTCACATCCGCTGCTTTCGGTCGGGGGTGGTTCGGAGGTTCGGCTCCGGCCGTTCATCTGCCGTTCACGTCGGGACGGGCCCGTATCGTCGTGACGTGAGAGTAGGGCGGATCGACGTCGGAACGCAACCGTTTCGTCCTCGCGCACTTATGCTTTGCCATATGACGACCAACGCCGACTCCCCCAAGCCGACGCGCCGCAGGGCCCCCGCCGGTGCGGCCGTCCTGCGCGAGGACGTGACGGAGGCCATCCGCGCGGCCGTCTTCGAGGAACTGGCCTCGGTCGGCTACGCGCGCATGTCCATCGAGGGCATCGCGCGCCGCGCGGGCGTCGGCAAGACGGCGGTCTACCGCCGCTGGAAGTCCAAGCTCCACCTGGTCCTCGACCTGGTCTCGGCGATCGCCGTGCAGGGCCTGCCCGCCCCGGACACCGGCTCCCTGGAGGCCGACCTCCGCCTCCTCTACGAGGTCACGTCACGCGCGCTGCGCCACCCCGTGGCCGGCCAGATCATCCCCGACCTCCAGGCGGAGGCGGCCCGCAACCCGGAGATCGCCGAGGCCCTGCAGAAGGCGCTGCGCGAGGGGCAGCACGGGGTGGCGAACGGCATCGTACGAGCGGCGGTGGAGCGCGGCGAGCTGCGCGAGGGCCTCGACGAGGACCTCGCGCTCGACCTGATCTCGGGACCGCTGTACTGGCGCGCGGTGGTGGTCCGCACCCCCAAACTCCCGAAGGGGCACCTGCCGCGCTTGGCGGCGGCGACGGCGGCGGGGCTCAAGGCGCTGTGAGGGTGTGTGAGGGAACGGGGCTGGGACTGTGACGTGGGGGGTAGCACAACAGGGAGAGTGAACGGAAAAAAACAAACACCCACAAAAACCCGCCCCCAGCAGGAGGGGGGTGGGGGGGGATG
>NZ_JBEOVM010000232.1:0-2804 GCF_040295505.1 Streptomyces sp. NPDC002790
CCGGTGGGTGTTGCGGGTGAGCTGTACGTGGCGGGTGCCGGTCTGGCGCGCGGCTATGTGGGCCGGCCCGGTCTGACGGGTGAGCGGTTCGTGGCCTGCCCGTTCGGTTCTGCCGGTGAGCGGATGTACCGGACCGGGGACCTGGCGAAGTGGACGGACGACGGCCAGCTCGTCTTCGCTGGGAGGGCCGACGAGCAGGTGAAGGTGCGCGGCTTCCGCATCGAGCCGGGCGAGATCGAGTCCGTGCTGATGTCGCAGCCGAACGTCGGACAGGCCGCGGTGGTCGCGCGTGAGGACGCTCCGGGCGACAAGCGCCTGGTCGCCTACGTGGTGGCCGCGGACGCAGGGCTCGACACGGATGCCCTGCGGGACGTGGTGGCGTCGCGGCTGCCGGAGTACATGGTCCCGGCCGCGTTCGTCATGCTGGACGAGTTGCCGCTGACCGCCAACGGCAAGCTCGACCGGAAGGTCCTGCCCGCGCCGGAATACACCACCGGGGCCGGCCGGGCCCCGGTCACCGTGCAGGAGGAGATCCTCTGCGCGGTCTTCGCCGACGTCCTGGGCCTCGAGTCCGTCCGCGTCGACGACAACTTCTTCCAGCTCGGCGGGCATTCGCTGTTGGCGGTGTCATTGGTGGAGCGGCTGCGGGCCCGTGGTGTGTCGGTGTCAGTGCGGGCGCTGTTCGAGGCGTCGACGCCGGCCGGGCTGGCCAGGGCTACGGGCGTCGGATCAGTGGACGTACCCGAGAACCTGATACCGGCGGATGCGGAGCGGATTACGCCGGAGATGTTGCCGCTGGTGGAGTTGTCGCAGGCGGAGATCGATCGGGTGGTCGCGGCGGTCGAGGGTGGAGCGGGGAATGTCGCGGACGTCTATCCGTTGGCGCCGTTGCAGGAGGGCATGTTCTTCCACCACCTCATGGCGGGTGAGGGCGGCGACGTCTATCTGACGGCGCGTGTCGTGGAATTCGACTCCCGGGCCCGGCTTGAGACGTTCACCGGCGCGCTGCAGCAGGTGATGGACCGGCACGACATCTATCGCACGGGTGTGGTGTGGGAGGGCCTGCGTGAGCCGGTGCAGGTGGTGTGGCGGCAGGCTCAACTGCCGTTCGTAGAGCACGAGATTGACGGCGGGTCTGCGAATCCGGCGGATGCCCTGCTGGCCGTAGTCGGGTCGGTGATGGATCTGGGGCGTGCGCCGTTGATGGATGTGCATGCGGCGGAGGTGTCCGGGGGTCGGTGGCTGGCTGTGGTGCGGATGCATCACCTGCTCCAGGATCACCTGGGCATGGACGTGCTGTTGCAGGAGTTGCGGGCGGTGCTGACCGGGCAGGCGGAGCGGCTGGCGCCGGCGATGCCGTTCCGGAACTTCGTGGCGCAGACACGTGCGGTGTCCCGGGTCGAGCACGAGCGGTACTTCGCCGAGCTGCTCGGTGACGTGACCGAGCCGACCGCCCCGTACGGGGTGCTCGACGTACGCGGCGACGGCAGCACGACCTCCGAGGCAGTCGTGCCCATCGCGGCCGATGTCACCGACGGACTGCGGCGCGTGGCACGGGAGTTGGGGGTCAGTACGGCGACAGTCCTGCATGTGACGTGGGCGCGCGTGCTGTCGGCCTTGTCGGGCCACGGAGACGTGGTGTTCGGCACGGTGCTGTTCGGCCGGATGAACGCCGGCGAGGGCGCCGACCGGGTGCTCGGCCCGTTCATCAACACGCTGCCGGTACGCGTGGGGACCAGCCGGGTGGGCGTACGTGCGGCGGTTGAGGGGATGCGGGACCAGCTGGCGGGGCTGCTGGAGCACGAGCACGCGCCGTTGGCCGTGGCACAGCAGGCGAGTGGTGTCGCGGCCAATACGCCGCTGTTCACCTCACTGTTCAACTACCGGCACATCACCGGTGCCGGCGAGAGCCCGACCGGCACGGAGCTGGATCAGCGTAGGCCTGTTGAGGGCATCCAAACTGTGTTCGCCGAGGAGCGGAACAACTACCCCGTGACCGTGTCGGTCAACGACCGGGGCGCCGCTGGGATGAGCGTGAGTCTGGCGACTGCCGAGGGCATCGACCCTGCGGGCGTCGGTCATTCGGTGATTGTTGCGCTGGCGAACGTGGTCGACGCGCTGACGACCGCGCTCGACGGCGGCCCGGACATGCAACTGGCCTCGGTGGACATCCTCGGCCCGGGTGAGCGGGATCGGCTCCTGGTGGAGTGGAATGACACGGGCACGGGCACGGACACTGACGCGGCGTCGGGTGTGGCTGGTTCGTCGGTGGTGGGGTTGTTCGAGGAGTGGGTGGCTGCGGCTCCGGGTGTGGTGGCGGTGGTGTCGGACGGTGTTGAGGTGTCGTACGGCGAGTTGGATGTGTGGGCGAATCGGTTGGCGCATTGGTTGCGTGGTCGGGGTGTGGGTGCGGAGTCGGTGGTGGGTCTTCGTCTCCGGCGTGACGCGGAGATGGTTGCCGGGATTCTTGGTGTGTGGAAGGCGGGGGCGGCGTACGTCCCGGTGGATGCTGAACTGCCGGTCGAGCGTGTGGAGTTCATGCTGGCGGATGCCGGTGTGGGTGTGGTGGTGGACGCGGGCGTCCTCGACGGGTTGGGGGAGTACCCGGATTCCGCGCCCGGTGTGCGGCTGGTTCCGTCGGGGTTGGCGTATGTGATCTATACGTCGGGTTCGACGGGGCGGCCGAAGGGTGTGGCGGTCTCGCATGGGTCGTTGGTGAATCTGGTGTCGGTGTTCGGGCCGGTGATGGGTGCGGGTCCGGGTGTGGGTGTGTTGCAGTTCGCGTCGTTCAGTTTCGATGCGTC
>NZ_JBEOVM010000233.1:0-2754 GCF_040295505.1 Streptomyces sp. NPDC002790
GTTGTGTGAGTCAACAACGCGAATGCGCATGGCTTACCTTTCTCGATTACCTCTGGTCGGATTGACCAGCCATAGCCGGGCCCGGTGCACCACACATGGAGTGGGCGCACCACCAGGAGGTCACCGCGACCGTCGTGGTGCTCTCGCCCACCGACCCGATGACCCGCGGCCAGCTGCGCCGCATGGCGGCGCTCGCCCGCACCGAAGGGCACACCGTGCGCTGGGAGGAGGCCCGCGGTGGCGCGGCCGCGCCCTTCCAGACGATCGGCGGGCTCGCCCCCTCGCTGCGCAGGGCCGACCGGATCGTCCTCGGCGACCCGTTCTCCCGCTACGTACAGCTGCTGCTCACGATCACTCACGCCCGCGAGCTCGTCGTCGTCGACGACGGCACCGCCACCATGGAGTTCGTCGCCCAACTGGTGCGCGGCGAACGGCTCGTGCGCTGGCACCGGCGCGGTGGCAGGGCGGGCCCGCGCGACCTCGTCTTCGGCCCCGTCGCGGCCGTCGCGCGCCGCAGGCTCACCGGGCACGCGCGCCGCGACTCCGTGTCCGTGTTCACGTCGATGCCGGTGGCCGAGGTCCCCGAGGGCGTCACGGTGTCCTCCAACGACTACGCCTGGACCCGCGCCCGGTTCGGGCCGCCCCGGATCACGCGCGGCGCCGACATGGTCGGAACGTCCCTGGTGGAGACGGGAGTCGTCGACCTGGAGCAGTACGTCGGCGCGGTGCGCGAACTGGCCCGCGCGCACGGCGCCACCCGCTACTTCGCGCACCGCCGCGAGAGCGCCGACAAGCTCCACCGCCTCGCCGCGGAGACCGGCCTGGAGATCGTCCGCCCCGACCTCCCCCTGGAACTGATCGCCCGGCGCGGGCCCATAGGCCGGACGATCCTCAGTTTTCCGTCGACGGTGGTGCACACGCTGCCGATCGCTCTCGCGGGGACGGGGGTGAAGGTTGCGATCTGCGAGATCGATCCGGCGTGGCTCAGCCACGGGGTCTCCGACCATGCGCAGGGGTTCTTGGCGGGGATCTCGGGGTCGGCGCGGGGGGCGGTGCGGGCGTATTAAGCCCGCCGAACCCCCGGGGCTCCGCGGGCCCTCGTCACAAGTGCGGGGCTTGAAGGACCTGCTCAAACGCCGCAGGGGCTTGAAGGGGTGAGGTCGTCGTCGCCGGCTGAGGCGCCGCTCGAAAAGAGACTTGATACCCCTCCTGTGCGATCCACATGCGCATCGCGACCCATTTTCTTACGCCAATCCGGCTGAACTTTTGTTGATCGGACGTTAGTTGGCCCCTGCATCGCCCTACCCTTCAGAGGGTGAACCAGTCGAAGTCCCGTGAGTCAGAGGCCGAGAAACCCGGGGAATCCGTGCCGGGCACCGCACTTCCAGGTGCGCTGCCCGAGGCGCTCCGCGCCGAACTCGTCGCCTTCCGGCGCGATATGCACATGCACCCCGAGCTGGGCAATCAGGAGTTCCGTACCACCGCGGCGCTCAAGTCCCGCCTGGAGAAGGCGGGGCTCGCGCCGCGCCTTCTCGGCATGGGGACCGGCCTCATCTGTGACATCGGCACCGAGGGCGGAGAGTGGCGCGGCGGGCGCGGCATGCTGGCGCTGCGGGCCGACATCGACGCGCTGCCGATCCCGGACACCAAGACGGACTGCGCGTACCGGTCGACGGTGCCGGACCGGGCGCACGCGTGCGGTCACGACGTGCACACCACGGTCGTGCTGGGCGCCGGGCTCGTCCTCGCGGATCTGCACCGCAAGGGTCAACTGCCGCACCCCGTACGGCTGCTGTTCCAGCCCGCGGAGGAGGTGCTGCCCGGCGGCGCGCCCGACGCGATCGAGTGCGGGGTGCTCGACGGCGTACGCGGCATCATCGGCGTGCACTGCGACCCGAAGGTCGACGCGGGGCGGATCGGGATCAGGCCGGGGCCCATCACGTCGGCCTGCGACCGCCTGGAGGTCACGCTCGACGGGCCCGGCGGGCACACGGCGCGTCCGCACCTGACCACGGACCTGGTGACCGCCGCGGCGAAGGTCGCCACGGAGGTTCCGGCGGTCGTCGCCCGCCGGGTCGACGCGCGCTCGGGGCTCGCCGTGACGTGGGGGCGCCTGGAAACGGGGCACGCGTGCAACGTGATCCCGCAGCATGCGGAGTTGTCCGGCACGGTGCGGTGTCTGGACCTGGACGCGTGGCGCGCCGCGCCGGACCTGGTGCACGGTGCCGTCCAGGAGATCGCGGACCTGTACCGCGCGAAGCCGGTGGTCAACTACATCCGCGGGGTGCCTCCGGTGGTCAACGACCCGGCGGTCACGGATCTTCTGCGGGATGCCATGACGGCCCGGCGGGGTGCGGATTCCGTCGAGGACACGCAGCAGAGCCTCGGTGGTGAGGACTTCTCCTGGTACCTGGAGCACGTTCCCGGGGCGATGGCCCGCCTGGGCGTGAAGCCACCCGGTGACCGGGGCTCCCGTGACCTCCACCAGGGCGACTTCGACGTGGACGAGTCGTCGATCACGGTCGGCGTAGAACTCTTCACGGCGGCAGCCCTCCTGGACGGCACAGCCGCACCGGCGTAAAAGCCGGGGCTCTGCCCCGGACCCCGCGCCTCAATCGCCGGCGGGGCTTGATGTCGCTCGGCAGATCAGCCATCGGCGGGAATTGGGCAATTCAAGCCCCTGCGGCGATTGAGCAGCGGGGTCCGGGGCGGAGCCCCGGCTTTTACGCCGGTGCGGCTGTGCCGTCCAGGAGG
>NZ_JBEOVM010000234.1:0-2568 GCF_040295505.1 Streptomyces sp. NPDC002790
GCCCCCCCATTTTCCCCCCGCGCCGCGGGGCGCCCCCCCCCCCGCCGGGGGCCCCCCCCCCGCCCCCCCCGCGCCCAGTTGTGGGTGTGCGGTCTACGGGAACGTCAGCTTGAAGCTGTTGATGTACCCCGTGTCCTGCGGGCCGAGGTCCTGGACCTTCAGCTTCCAGGCGCCGTTCGCCGGCTCCGTGGAGGCGTTGACCGTGTACGTGGTCTGAATGTTGGGCGTCGGGTCGTACGTCGACGAGTGCAGCCGGTACGTCTTCCCGCTCGGGCCCACCAGGTCGACCTGGAGGTCACCGCTCCACGTGTGCACGATGTCGACGCCGACCTTGAGCGTGGACGGCGCGTTCCCGCTGACGCCGGTGACGGCCACGGACGAGGTGACCGCGGCCCCCGGGGAGTCGGGGATGTTCACGTTGGTGTCGTTCGTGAACGTCTTGCCGGTGCCGGGGTCGCCGCCACCCGAACGAGCGCCCACATTGATCGCGGCGAACGCGTCCTGGACCGCCTTGTACTCGGTGGACGTCGTCCCGTACAGCTCACCGGCCGCCGCGAGCGCACCGGTGCGCGCCCCCGCGTAGTTGGTGGTCGACGTGAACTTCGTGGTCAGCGCCTTGAACCAGATCAGCGCCGCCTTGTCGCGGCCGATGCCGGTGACCGGAAGACCGTCGGAGGTCGGGGAGTCGTACGTGACCCCGTTGATGGTCTTCGTGCCGCTGCCCTCGCTGAGCAGGTAGAAGAAGTGGTTGGCCGGGCCCGACGAGTAGTGCACGTCGATGGAGCCGATGCCCGAGTACCAGGAGTCCTTCGACGCGCCGTCCTTGCTCGGCTTGTCCTGGTAGCGCAGCGGGGTGCCGTTCCCGTTGATGTTGATCTTCTCGCCGATGAGGTAGTCGCCCACGTCGGACGTGTTGTTGGCGTAGAACTCGACCGCCGTCGCGAAGATGTCGGAGGTCGCCTCGTTCAACCCGCCCGATTCACCGGAGTAGTTGAGGCCCGCGGTGTTCGACGTGACGCCGTGCGTCATCTCGTGCGCGGCCACGTCCAGCGAGGTCAGCGGGTGCGTGTTGCTCGTACCGTCGCCGTACGTCATGCAGAAGCAGCTGTCGTCCCAGAACGCGTTGACGTACGCGTTGCCGTAGTGGACCCGGGAGTACGCGCCGACGCCGTCACCGCGGATGCCGGTGCGCCCCTGCACGTTCTTGTAGTAGTCCCAGGTCTCGGCGGCGCCGTAGTGCGCGTCGGCGGCGGCCGTCTCGGTGTTGGAGGCGGACCCGTTGCCCCACACGTCGTCAGTGCCGGAGTAGAGGGTGCCGGTGCCGGAGGTGCCGCGGTTCAGGTTGTACGTCTTGTGGCCGCCGCGAGCGGTGTCGTTCAGCGTGTACGAGGAACCGGACTGCGCGGTGCCGAGGGAGACGGTGCCGCTGTACTGGGTGTTGCCGGTGCCGTTCTCGATGGCCTGCCACTCGTGGAGCTTCTTGCCGGTGGCGGCGTCCGTGATGACGTGCAGCTGGTTCGGGGTGCCGTCGTCCTGGAGGCCGCCGACCACGGTCTCGTACGCGAGGGTGGGCTGCCCCTTGGCCGCGCCCTGGCCGAGCCAGACGACCTTGCGGGGCGCCTTGTCGGCCTCGGTCTTCTTCGAACCGTCGGCCTTCGCGAGCTTCAGGGCCTGCGCCTCGGCGGTGGCCGGTCTCACGTCGGCGGTCGTGTCGACGTTCTTCAGTTCGGCCTTGGCCGCCTTGGTGACGTCCTTGGTGGTTCCCGACTTCGCGGTCTCCACGATCAGGTCGCCGCCGAGGACCGGGAGTCCGCCGTAGGTCCGCTCGTAGCGGGTGTGCGTCGTGCCGTCGCGGTCCTGGAGCACGTCCCGGACGACGAGCTTTTCCTTGGCGCCGAGGTCGAGCTTCTTCGCGGTCTCGGCCTTCGCCTCGGTGGTGTTCGCGGCGCGCAGCAGTTCGGCGCGCTTGGCGGGGGAGAGCTTCGCGGGCAGGGCGCCCGGGGCGGCGCCGGTCGCGTCCGCGGTGGCGGGGAGGGACTGGAGGGTGACCGTCAGCAGGGCGGCGACGGCGCCGGCGGCGATTGCCGTGGCCCGGCGTCTGGGGGAGCCGGGTCTGTGGGAGGTCGGGTTCTTCCTCAACGCTGAACTCCTTCTGCATGGCCGCGAGTTGGGTGTGCGGCCAATGGGGAACGGGCGGCGGGTGGCCGGCCGGGCAGAGCGCAGTACGGAGTGGTGCGGTTGGGAGAGTGGCAGCAGGCGCTGCCGCGTGTCAGGAGCCTGTCAGCAGGTTGGCCGGAAATCGTTCGTTGTGCGGTGTGCATCGTTCGGTTGCCGGTGACGTGGTTGCGGACGCGGGGCTCCGCCCCGGACCCCGCTGCTCAATCGCCGCAGGGGCTTGAAATGCCCATACCGCCGCACCGGCTGAAAGACCTGCTCAAACGCCGCAGAGGCTTGAAGAACCTGCTCAGTCGCCGCAGGGGCTTGAAGAGCCTGCTCAGTCGCCGGCGGGGCTTGATCGATCAAGCCCCCCCCGCCCCGGGGGGGATCATTAAAGCCCCCCCGGCCGTG
>NZ_JBEOVM010000235.1:0-2471 GCF_040295505.1 Streptomyces sp. NPDC002790
GGGGACGTGGTCAAGTGGTCTCCGGCTGGGCAGTTGGTGTTCCTGGGCCGGTCCGATGAGCAGGTGAAGGTGCGTGGTTTCCGTATCGAGCCGGGCGAGATCGAGGCAGTCCTCCTGTGCCATCCCGAAGCGGACCAGGTTGCGGTCCTGGCGCGCGAGGACACCCCGGGGGATCTGCGACTGGTCGCCTACGTAGTGCTCTCCGCCGGTCAAGAGGCGGGCGGGCTACGGGAGTTCGCCGCGACCCGGCTGCCGGAGTACATGGTGCCCGCCGCCTTCGTCCCGCTCGACGAACTCCCGCTGACCGTCAACGGAAAACTGGACCGCAAAGCACTACCCGCGCCGGAATACGTCGCGGGCGCCGGTCGGGGTCCGGCGACCGTGCGAGAGGAGATCCTCTGCGAGGTCTTCGCTCAGGTGCTGGGGCTGGACGCGGTCGGCATGGACGACGACTTCTTCCGGCTCGGCGGCCACTCACTCCTGGCGATACGGCTGGTCGAGCGGCTGCGGGTGCGGGGCGTGACGGTACCGGTGCGCGCGCTGTTCGAGACGCCGACCCCGGCCGGCCTGGCGGGTGCGACCGATGCCGAGGCGTTCCCGACGCCGGAGAACCTCATCTCTGCCGACGCCGAGCGGATCACGCCCGACATGCTGTCGCTGGTCGAACTCTCCCAGGCGGAGATCGACCGGGTGGTGACGGCGGTGGAGGGCGGCGCGGCCAACGTCGCGGACATGTACCCGCTGACGCCGTTGCAGGAAGGCATGCTGTTCCACCACCTGTTGGCGGATGACGGCGTCGACGTGTACGTCACCGCTCAGGTGGTCGAGTTCGACACCCGCGAGCGGCTGGACGCGGTGGCGCGTGCCTTGCAGCAGATCGTGGACCGCCATGACATCTATCGCACGGCGGTGGTGTGGGAAGGGCTGCGCGAGCCCGTCCAGGTGGTGTCGCGCCGCGCGGTCATGCCCGTCGTCGAGCACGAACTGCCCCCTGTCGACGGCGACTCGGCCGCCGCTCTGCTCGCCGCGGCCGGCTCGGTGTTGAGCCTGGGCCGTGCTCCGTTGATGGACCTGCATGTGGCCGAGGTGGCGGACGGCCGGTGGCTGGGCCTCGTGCGGATGCATCACCTCGCGCAGGACCGGCTGAGCCTGGATGTGTTGCTCCAGGAACTGCGGGCGATGCTGGCCGGACGTGCCGACCGGCTCGCCGCGCCGCTGCCTTTCCGCGACGTCGTCGCCAGGACCCGGCGCATCCCCCGGGCCGAACACGAGCGCTTCTTCGCCGAGTTGCTCAGCGACGTCACGGAGCCGACGGCGCCGTACGGGCAGCTCGATGTGCGGAGCAGCGGCACCGACGCGATCACTGAACTGGCTCCTGTGGACGGCGAGGTCGTCCTTCGACTGCGGGACGTCGCCCAACGCCTCGGAGTCAGCCCGGCCACGGTGCTGCACGTGGCCTGGGCGCGGGTCCTCGGCGTGCTATCCGGTCGCGACGACGTGGTCTTCGGGACGGTGCTGCTCGGTCGAATGAACGCCGGCGAGGGAACCGACCGCGTGCTGGGCCCGTTCATCAACACCCTGCCCGTACGCGTCCAGACCGGCCGACTGGGCGTCCGGACGGCGGTCGAGGACATGCGCGGCCAACTGGCGGCACTTCTGGAGCACGAGCACGCGCCGCTGGCCATCGCCCAGCACGCCAGCGGGATCGTGGGCGACGCGCCCCTGTTCACCTCGCTGTTCAACTACCGGCATCTGTGGCGCGGCGCGGACGACGCCGGCCGCCAGGGGTTCGAGGGCGTCCGTAGTGTGCTCGTCCAGGAACGGACCAACTACCCCCTCGCCGTGTCGGTGGACGACATCGCCCGCGAGCAGATGATCATCAGCGTCCAGTCGTACGACTCCATCGACCCGGGCGCGGTGGGCCGCCTGATGCGCACCGCCGTGGAGAACACGGTCACCGCCCTCGCCGGGACCCTCGACGGCGCCACTCCGGAGATCGCTCTGCGGGAGGTGGACATCCTCGGCCCGGGTGAGCGGGATCGGCTCCTGGTGGAGTGGAATGACACGGGCACGGGCACGGGCACGGACACTGACGCGGCGTCGGGTGTGGCTGGTTCGTCGGTGGTGGGGTTGTTCGAGGCGTGGGTGGCTGCGGCTCCGGGTGTGGTGGCGGTGGTGTCGGACGGTGTTGAGGTGTCGTACGGCGAGTTGGATGTGTGGGCGAATCGGCTGGCGCATTGGTTGCGTGGTCGGGGTGTGGGTGCGGAGTCGGTGGTGGGGCTTCGTCTGCCGCGTGGCGCGGAGATGGTTGCCGGGATTCTTGGTGTGTGGAAGGCGGGGGCGGCGTACGTCCCGGTGGATGCTGAACTGCCGCGTGAGCGTGTGGAGTTCATGCTTGCGGATGCCGGTGTGGGTGTGGTGGTGGACGCGGGCGTCCTCGACGGGTTGGGGGAGTACCCGGATACCGCGCC
>NZ_JBEOVM010000236.1:0-2298 GCF_040295505.1 Streptomyces sp. NPDC002790
CCCACACCACCAACCGACAACGCCCCCTCGTTCCACCCCAACAACCGAACCCGCTCATCAACCCCCAACACATCCACACCACCCAGCGCCACATCCGCGCCATCACCGGGCCCGCCCACCACACTCCCGAGGGCGCTCACTGCGCTCTCTGTCGCGGTGTGGAACAGGCGGACCACCGCACCAGCGTCGACCGGCGCTACGGCTTCCACGGTCAGGCTCAGTCCGGCGGCCCCTCGGTCGCTGACAGACACCGTCACCGGGTAGTTGGTCCGCTCGCGGAGGGAGAGCTGCTGGATGCCGTCGACGTGCCGTTCCCCGGCTGTCTCCTCGGCCTGATCGACGTGCCGGTAGTTGAACAGAGAGGTGAACAGCGGCGAATTGGCCGCGACACCACTCGCCTGCTGTGCCACGGCCAACGGCGCGTGCTCGTGCTCCAGCAGCCCCGCCAGCTGATCCCGCATCCCCTCAACCGCCGCACGTACGCCCACCCGGCCGGTCCCCACGCGTACCGGCAGCGTGTTGATGAACGGGCCAAGCACCCGGTCAGCACCTGCGCCGGCATTCATCCGACCGAACAACACCGTGCCGAACACCACGTCGTCACGCCCCGACAGCACCCCGAGCACGCGCGCCCACACCACATGCAGGACCGTCGCCGTACTTACCCCCAACTCCCGCGTCACGCGCCGCAGTTCGTCGGTCACATCGGCGGCGAAGGGCATGACTGCCGAGCCCACATCGCTGCCGTCGCCGTGCACATCGAGCACCCCGTACGCGGCGGTCGGCTCGGTGACATCACCGAGCAGCTCGGCGAAGTACCGCTCATGCTGGACACGGGACACCGAACGCGTCTGCGCCACGAAGTTCCGGAACGGCATCGCCGGCGCCAACCGTTCCGCCTGCCCGGTCAGCACCGCCCGCAACTCCTGCAACAGCACGTCCATGCCCAGGTGATCCTGGAGCAGGTGATGCATCCGCACCACAGCCAGCCACCGACCCCCGGACACCTCCGCCGCATGCACATCCATCAACGGCGCACGCCCCAGATCCATCACCGACCCGACTACGGCCAGCAGGACATCCGCCGGATTCGCAGACCCGCCGTCAATCTCGTGCTCTACGAACGGCAGTTGAGCCTGCCGCCACACCACCTGCACCGGCTCACGCAGACCCTCCCACACCACACCCGTGCGATAGATGTCATGCCGGTCCACGACCTGCTGCAACGCTCCGACGAAAGCGTCCAGCCGGGCCCGGGAGTCGAACTCCACGACACGCGCCGTCAGATAGACGTCGCCGCCCTCACCCGCCATCAAGTGGTGGAAGAACATCCCCTCCTGCAACGGCGCCAACGGATAGACATCCGCCACGTTCGCCGCGCCACCATCGACCGCCGCGACCACCCGGTCGATCTCCTGCTGCGACAGCTCGACCAGCGGCAACATCTCCGGCGTGATCCGCTCCGCATCCGCCGGGATCAGGTTCTCGGGCACCTCCACCGAGCCGATGCCCGTGGCTCCGGCCAGGCCGGCCGGAGTGGGGGCCTCGAACAGGGACCGTACCGACACCGACACACCGCGCACGCGGAGCCGTTCGACAAGGGTCACCGCCAGCAGGGAGTGCCCGCCCAGCTGGAAGAAGTTGTCGTCGACCCTGACCGACTCCACGCCCAGCACCTCGGCGAACACCGCGCAGAGGATCTCCTCCTGCACCGTCGTGGGACCCCGGCCACTGCCCGCGGCGTACTCCGGGACCGGAAGCGCCCTGCGATCCAGCTTGCCGTTGACGGTCAGCGGCAACTCAGGCAGCACAACGAACGCACTCGGGACCATGTACTCCGGCAGCCGCGAGACCACAGCGTCCCGCAGACCAACGACATCGACACCGGCCTCGCTATCGGCAGGCACCACATACGCCACCAGGCGCTTGTCGCCCGGCGTGTCCTCACGCGCGATCAGCGCGGCCTGCGCCACCTCGGCACGGGCCTCGAGCACAGTCTCGATCTCACCCGGCTCGATCCGGAACCCACGGATCTTCACCTGCTCATCCGCCCGACCCGCGAACAACAGCTGCCCGTCCGCAGTCCATTTGGCCAGGTCCCCGGTCCGGTACATGCGCTCACCGGAACCCGCCCCGAACGGGCACGCCACGAACCGCTCACCCGTCAACCCCGCACGACCCACATACCCACGCGCCAGCTGCGCACCCGCCACATACACCTCACCCGCAACACCCACCGGCACCGGCTGCAACGCCTCATCCAGCACATACACACGGCTATTCGCGACCGGCCGGCCA
>NZ_JBEOVM010000237.1:0-2201 GCF_040295505.1 Streptomyces sp. NPDC002790
CGAACTCCCGCTGACCGTCAACGGAAAACTGGACCGCAAAGCACTACCCGCGCCGGAATACGTCGCGGGCGCCGGTCGGGGTCCGGCGACCGTGCAGGAAGAAATCCTGTGCGGGGCCTTCGCTGACGTCCTCGGGCTGGAGTCGGCCGTCGGGGTGGACGACGACTTCTTCCGGCTCGGCGGCCACTCACTCCTCGCGGTGCGGTTGGTGTCGCGGATCCGTGCCGTGCTCGGGGTCGAGCTGCCGCTCCGCACGCTGTTCGAGGCGCCTACGGTGGCCGGCCTCGCCGCTCGCCTGGCCGATGACGTGGGGGCGGCTCGGACGCCGTTGCGGGCTGCGGAGACACGTCCGGAGCGGGTGCCGCTCTCCTTCGCTCAGCGCCGGCTGTGGTTCCTGGCTCAGCTCGAAGGCCCGAGCCCGACGTACAACATCCCCATGGTGGTGTCGCTGACCGGTGAGGTGGATGTCGCCGCGCTGGATGCCGCGCTACGGGACGTAATCGGTCGGCACGAGTCGCTGCGCACGCTCTTCCCGGCCGTCGATGGTGAGCCCTGCCAACGCATCCTCGACCCGCGGAACCTGGACTGGAACCTCGACGTGTCGCGAGTGGCGCCCGAGGGCCTGGACGAGGCGGTTGCACAGGCCTCGCGGTACACGTTCGAGCTTGCTACCGAACTTCCCACCCGGGCATGGCTGTTCGAGGCCGGGGCGGATGATCGGACGCTGGTCGTGGTGGTGCATCACATCGCCGGCGACGGCTGGTCGTTGGGTGTGCTGCGGCGTGAGTTCTCGGAGGCGTACGAGGCGCGGCGGCTGCGTGGCGAGGCCCCCACGTGGGAGCCGTTGCCGGTGCAGTACGCGGATTATGCGTTGTGGCAGCGGGAGTTGCTGGGGGAGGAGTCGGACCCGGGCAGCCTGTTGTCGGAGCAAGTCGGCTACTGGCGGCAGGAGTTGGCCGGGGCGCCGGAGGAACTGGTGCTGCCTGCGGATCGGGCGCGTCCTGCGGTGGCGAGTCATGTGGGGCGTCGGGTGCCGTTGCGGGTGCCGGTCGAGGTGCATCAGCGGGTGGTGGAGCTGGCGCGTTCCGAGGGTGTGACGGTGTTCATGGTGGCGCAGGCGGCGTTGGCGGTTGCGTTGTCCCGGCTTGGTGCGGGGACGGATGTTCCGGTCGGGTCGCCGATCGCTGGGCGTACGGACGAGGCGCTGGATGACCTGGTCGGGTTCTTCGTGAACACGTTGGTGATCCGGACGGATCTGTCGGGGGATCCGGAGTTCCGGCAGGTGCTGGCGCGGGTGCGGGAGGCGAGTCTGGGTGCGCTGGCGAATCAGGACGTGCCGTTCGAGCGGCTGGTGGAGGAGCTGGCCCCGGAACGTTCGCTGTCCCGGCACCCGCTGTTCCAGGTGATGCTGACGGTAGAGGGCAGCGGGCGTACGGCAGGGGAGTCGCGGGCCTCAGAGGGACCGCCGACGGGAGCGGCGAGGTTCGACCTCGACGTGTCGTTGTCGGAGGTGTTGGACGAGGAGGGGCGTCCGGCCGGGTTGCGTGGGTCGTTGATCGCGTCTGCGGATCTGTTCGATGCGGGTTCGGCCGAGGTGATGGTCGAGCGGTACGTGCGGGTGCTGGAGTCGGTGACGGCGACGCCCGACATCCGGCTGCACGCGGTGGATGTGGTGGGTGCCGACGAGCGTGACGTGGTGTTGCGGCAGTGGAACGACACGGCGGCCGCCATTGATTCGCTGACCGTGCCTGAGCTGTTCGAGGCGCGAGTGGCTGCGGCTCCGGGTGCGGTGGCGGTGGTGTCGGACGGCGTTGAGGTGTCGTACGGCGAGTTGGATGTGTGGGCGAATCGGCTGGCGCATTGGTTGCGCGGTCGTGGTGTGGGTGCGGAGTCGGTGGTGGGTCTTCGTCTCCGGCGTGACGCGGAGATGGTCGCCGCGATTCTTGGCGTGTGGAAGGCGGGGGCGGCGTACGTACCCGTAGATGGGGAACTGCCGTTTGAGCGGGCGGAGTTCATCTTGGCGGACGCCGGTGTGGGTGTCGTGGTGGACGCGAGTGTCCTCGACGAGCTGGCGGGGTACCCCGGTACCGCGCCCGGAGTTCCCCCGGTTCCGTCGGGGTTGGCGTATGTGATCTATACGTCGGGTTCGACGGGAACGCCGAAGGGCGTGGCGGTCTCGCATGGTTCCTTGTCGAATCTGG
>NZ_JBEOVM010000238.1:0-1796 GCF_040295505.1 Streptomyces sp. NPDC002790
CGGGGGGGGGTGGCGGGGTTGGGCGGTGGCCGCTCCCGAAACCCCCCCGGGGGGGGTGGGCTGCTTTTTCGGCTGCTTCCCGTTGCTCTCCATGCTGACGGGGCCACTTCCTACGCGTACGGGGTCAGCAGACGCTGTCCGAGGGCTTCGGGTTGCCGAGGCCGAACAGCGGGCGCAGGCGCAGGCCCGCCCACGTGCCGAGGATGGCGACGGCGCCCCAGATCCAGCCGTGCAGCGAGCCGGAGACGATGCCCGCGAGGTACGCGCCGATGTTGCAGCCGCCCGCGAGGCGTGCGCCGATCCCCATCAGGATGCCGCCGACGACCGCGGCGACGGCCGTACGGGCCGGGATGCCGCGGTGCAGCTTCCACACGCCGCCCGCCGCGGCCGCGACCGCCGCGCCGACCATGATGCCGATGTCGGTGAGGCTTGTCTTGTCGGCGAGCACCGGGCCCGCCAACTGGGCGGAGTTGCCGGGCTGCTGCCAGAACGCCCACGTCTCGGGGGAGCCGCCGAGCGCGCCCACCACCTTCGAGCCCCACAGCGAGAACGCGCTCGTCACACCCCACGCGCCACCGGACACCAGCAGCACGCCCGCGCCGAGCACCGCGAGCACCACGGCGCCCGCCGCCAGCGGCCAGGAGCCGCGGACCGTACGGAGCAGCGCGCCCTTCGCCGACGGCGGGGTGCCGACCGGCGGGGGATTGCGGCGGGCCTGGACGGTGCGCGCGATGAACCAGATCGCGGCGAGCGCGACGATGGTGATCGCCCAGGAGCCGAGCCAGCCGACATGGTCCGACAGCAGGTACGGGTCGAGCGCGGGCAGATCGCCCCAGAGCCCGAACTGCCAGGCGGCGAGGGTGGAACCGACGATGAACCCGAAGAGCGTGAGCACGATCGAGCTCTGTCCCGAGCCGACGGCGAACAGCGTTCCGGACGCGCAGGCGCCACCGAGCTGCATGCCGACCGCGAAGATGAAGGAGCCCACGATGAGGCCGATGCCGAGCGGCCCCGCGCTGGGCGCGGGCACCGAACCGAAGAGGCCGGTGCCGGTTCCGATGATCAGCGCGAAGAGCGTCGCCGTGGTGCCGAGCAGCAGGGCGTGCGCCCGCAGCCCGGTGCCGTTGCCGACGGCCACGAGCTGGCGCCAGGCGGAGGTGAACCCGAACCGCGAGTGGAACAGGGCGAATCCGAGCCCGAGGCCGAGCAGCAACAGGACGCCCGGCTTGGCGCCGTGCTGGACGAACACGTAGACGGCGAGCGCCGCGCCGATGACTCCGGCGCCGACGAGCGGCCCCCAACGGGTGGGCGGCGCGGTCTCGGCGACCGGGGTCGGCGAGGAGGTGGGGGACGGGGTGAGCAGGGTGGCGCGCGGCGGCGCCCCGGCGGGGGGAGCGGTGGTCACGGCAGATCTCCGGCAGGTGGAGTGGGAACGCTCTCGGGTCGTTCGGGGGAGTGGTGGACGTCAGCGACGACAGAGCGCGTCGTCGACACTCCACGACGTGGCCGCGAAGAGCGCGAGAGCCAGGTGCCGAGCGGGTCCGAACATGTGCGCCACTTTAGGCTCCGCCGGGGGATCGGTGGGGGGCGTCTCACATCGCGGGCACCCGGTCTCGTGCGGTGGTCCGCACCCCACGCCACGGCGCTCCGCCCCGGACCCCGCGCCTCAAACGCCGGCGGGGCTTGAAGGACCGCCTCAAACGCCGGCGAGGCTGGAAATACCAATCGCCGGCGGGGCTTGATCTATCAAGCCCCGCCGGCGATTGAGGCGATCTTTTAAGCCCCTGCGGCGATTG
>NZ_JBEOVM010000239.1:0-1638 GCF_040295505.1 Streptomyces sp. NPDC002790
TACACCACCGCCACGGTCAACTGGGACGGCCCCTACGCGAGCAACCAGCACACCAGCCTCACCTTCAACAAGGCGAGGTTCCACCTGCAGACCAAAAAGTCCACCGCCGGCACGGACCCGGTCGTGAAGTACGCCAACTACACGGGCCTGGAGAACGCCCTCGAACACAGCAGCGGCAACGGCAACGGGTCCTACGAGACGGGGACGCTCAAGTCCAAGGCGAGCGGCCGATACCAGTACCTCGCGGACGGCTACATCGAGCTGGACTGGTCCGGCGACGGTCAGGGCTATCGCAAGCCGCTGCTGTTCAGCGCCTCCCCGCGCGTCTGACCCGCGCACTGCGTCCTGACCCCCTTCACGTGAAAGCCAATCCGCCATGAGCCACCGGCCCGCGCGCCGCGCCCGCCGAGCCAGCGCCAGCCCGCTGTTCACCCCGCACGGCACGGATCGCGCCGCCCGTAAAACCGCCCGGCGACAGCTCGCCGAAGCCACCGCGAAGGCACGCACCGAAGCAGCCGCCCATTCCGGCGGATCCGACGCGGACGAGCACGAGATGCCGGCGCCGCTTTTCCCGCCGGCCGGACGCCCCGGCCCCGCGTCCTCCCGCAGCAACAAGATCAGACTGCCTGCGCACCGCATGACCACCGCCACCGCGTCCGGCGCGTATCCCTTCCTCGCCGAGGGCGGGCTCGGCGCCGAGGGCATCTACATCGGCCGCGACGTGCACGCCGAAGCGTCCTTCTGCTTCGATCCGTTTGCGCTTTATGGCCGCATCGAGGGCTTCACCAACCCCAACGTCCTGCTGGCCGGAGTGATCGGACAGGGCAAGTCGGCACTCGCCAAGTCCTTCGCGCTGCGCTCGATCGCCTTCGGCTACCGGGTCTACGTCCCGTGCGACCCCAAGGGCGAATGGACGCCCGTGGCACAGGCGCTGGGCGGCACCTCCATCGCCCTCGGACCGGGACTGCCCGGCAAACTCAACCCGCTGGACGCCGCCCCGCGGCCCAACAGCGTCTCGGAAGCCGACTGGGCAGGCGAGATCCGCAAGCGCCGCCTGCTGTTGCTCGGATCGCTGGCCCGCACCGTGCTCGGGCGGGACCTGCTGCCGATGGAACACACCGGTCTCGATGTCGCCCTGGACGCCGTCGTCGCCCAGGCCGCAGCGAGCGGTCGCACCCCGCTGCTCGGCGACATCGCTGCGACCCTCAACAACCCCGATGAACTGGACCGAGTCGGCGGCGTCATGTCCGGCCGCCTCGGCGATGCCTCCCGCGACCTGGCCCACGCCATGCGCAGGCTGGTGCATGGCGATCTGGCCGGCATGTTCGACGCACCCTCCACCGTCGTGTTCGACCCGAACTCGCCCATGCTGACCATCGACCTGTCCCGCCTGGGCGGGTCCGGCGACGACACCGCCCTCGTCCTCGCCATGACCTGCGCCTCCGCATGGATGGAATCCGCGCTGTCCGACCCCAACGGCGGGCGGCGCTGGATCGTCTACGACGAAGCCTGGCGCCTGATGCGCCACCCCGGCCTCCTCGCACGCATGCAGTCCCAGTGGAAGCTGTCCCGCGGTCTGGGCATCGCCAACTTGATGGTCATCCACCGCCTGTCCGACCTGCTCACCGCCGGCGACGC
>NZ_JBEOVM010000240.1:0-1616 GCF_040295505.1 Streptomyces sp. NPDC002790
CGTGGGTGCGGGGGGGCTCCGGGGGCGGGGGGGGCCGGCCCCGGAGATCCGGGGCCGGCGGCGGTTTGGGGTCAGCGCGCACGGCGTGCTCGTGCGGCGGGTGGCGCTGTTGGCTGATGTGCTGCCTGGTCGGCGAGTGCGGCGCGGTAGGCGGTGCCGCCGAAGAGGTCCGCGTCGATGTCGACCCGGTATCCGGCACGGGCCAGCAGAGGTACGGCCCGGTCGGCCATGGACTTCATGGCGATCTGGTCCGTCTCGTCCGGGATCTGATGCCAGACGTCGTCCTCGACCTGGTGCCGGTCCAGGCCGAGGCCGTCAAGCAGGGCCAGGAGATGCTCGGGGGCAGCGACGCGAGTGTCAACGTAGATCGTTCCGTCGCTGTGGTAAACGGTGACGTCGACGCCGCGCTCGTCGGCGAGGGTCATCGAACCGAGCCGCACAGACCGGCTTCGGTGCGCAGGCGGGGCCGGGGCGCGGCGGTCGCGCACGGCCGTTGCGGCGGCGGTGTAGGCGGCGGCGTCCCAGACGTCATCGGAGATGTGGACCACGTATCCGGCCTTGTGCAGCCACGGCACGGCATGGGTGGCGAGCTGCTTCTTCGCGTCCTCGTCGAGATGGGCGGGTGCTTCGTGCCAGACGTAGATCGGCCCGGGGGTGGACAGGGTCCGACGCTCGAAGCCGAGGGTGTCGAGGAGGGCGAGCAGCGGTTCGGGTGCGCCGGTCGGGGTGTCGGCGTGCACGGTATCGGTAAGGGGCTTGCGGTAGATCGTGACGTCGGTGCCGTCGTCGTCGGCAGGGTTTCCCACGTGCGGTTACTCCTGTGCGGTGCGGGGCTATCGCCGTCGCGGGGACGGCGCGGGCGAGGCGGTGGGCGGTGCAGCGACGGGGGCGGTGCCCAGGGCAGGCTGTGTCTGCGGACGACGCAGTACGGTGTCGATGCCCAGCTCGGACAGGCGCTCTCCGCTGGCTCGTACGGAGGCAGCCTGGCGGGCGGTGTCGTCGCCCGACAGGACAAGGACGTCTCCCGCCGGGTCGAGGATGAATCCGTGGTCGGTGAGCACCCGGGCGGCATCGGCTCGGTCCGGCTTGTCGACGACGAGTGCACCGTCAGACCAGGTCATGACGAGGCGCTCCGGAGCGGACTGTGCCGGGGGGAGCTGCTCAGCGTTCCCGAAGACCTGCTGGGCTGCGACGTAGTAGCGGGGAAGGAGGTCGACGGTGATCTGCTCGGCCGCGCTGAACGGGTCGGCGTCGACGGCGATTCCGTCGGGCTCGCGGACACCACGGAATGCCTCAGGCGGCTGTTGGGAGGGGGCCATGGCGGCGATGAGGTATCCCTCGCCGTGGCCCAGTGGATCGGCCACGAACAGACGGGTACCGTCGTGGCGCTGCAGCACGGCGCAGTGGTCCACGGTGTGCTTGGCCAGCGCGTCGGCGACGTCGTTCATGTCCCACACGACGTCGGTGAGGTCGCTGTGGTCGTTGTCGCCGCCACGGTCGGGGTGGTACGTGCTGGTCCATGTGCCGGGCAGTTCGCCGGCGAGGACGGCAGCGAACGAGCCGAGGCTGGTGTCGGGGATGGGGTCGTGCATGGGCTCCTCGGAAGGGATGGGGAC
>NZ_JBEOVM010000241.1:0-1475 GCF_040295505.1 Streptomyces sp. NPDC002790
ACACCCGCAAGCCCGAGGCCCCTCGCCACAACGACGACGTGACCGTGATCGGATGCCCGGCGCTGGAGAAGCTCGGCGGCGACACAGCCGCCGGCTCCGGTCTCGACTTCGCCCGCAAGGCGAAGGTGGCCTTCACCTACACCGCCAGCAGCACCTCCGAGGTCAGCGAGGAGCTGTACAGCGACAGCTCGGCGAAGCTGTCCAAGGGCATCTCGAAGGTCTTCGACGCGATGCTCTCCTGCCCCTCCTACCAGGTGGCGTCGGGCAGCACGCTCGTCGACATGGGCACTGCCAAGTCGGCCGCGCCGAAGCTCGGGGACGAGCAGTGGAGTCAGCTACTCACCTTCACCGCCGGCGGGCAGCGCAGCGTCGTCAAGCAGACGGCCATCCGCATCGGCAACATCCTGGTCCTCGTCTCCGGCTCGCCGCGCCTCGTGGACGCTCACCTGAACAAGGCGCTCACCAGGGCGCGCGCCGCACGCTGACCCGCTCCTGAATCTGCCCCGGTATCCGAGCCTGCCCTCCCGGCCGGCACGGCACCGGGGTTTCGTCGTTTGGCCCTGGAGCCGCGGAGGCACGGGGGATCAGCCATCGAGGCGGAGTTCGCCTGGCTCGTAGCGGAGCTGGAAGGTCTGGGCGTGTTCCTCGTGCATCCAGTACAGGGTCATGGTCGACAGCATGCTGCGCTTGACGTACCGGGTCCGCGAGGGCATTCCTTCGTCCTGCGCGACAATCCACTTTTCTACCCGTTCCGGCAGTCCGAATCGCAGCGCGTACGCCTCGGGGTGCTGCGCCGAGCGCAGTTCCCAAACGGGGTGAGAAGCAGGCTGATTGACGCGGCGAAGGCGCACCGCGTGCGTGGGATGCTCTCTCGCGTAGTCCACGAATGAGTACAGATCGTCCGATGCCAGTCCCAGAACGAACGGGGCCGCGGGGAACGCCAGGACCAGACCGAGCTGTGACCGGCTGTACAGGGCCTGAGCGAGGAAATCGAGTGGGCCGCGAATCGAGTCGGGCAGTTCGACGTGCCCCGGATCCATTTCCAGCAGCGGGCCGCGAAGATAGGTCCGCATATCGCGCACCTTCGGCCGCTCGGTGGCCAAACTCGCCTTGAGGACTGCGTGAATGGCGTCAGCGGTGTCCTTGACGAGGTTGCGCAGTACGTCGAAATCCGGCGCGGACAGGTCGATCAGGGATATCTGATGGGCCAGCGCGTAGTCCTGTGCCGCCGGGCTGAAGCCGGCGGTGGAGAAGATTGCGTAGCTGTAGCGGTATCGCGTCCGTGGCCGCCCGGTCCCGGGAGCGGTGAGCGTGGTGATCTCACCTTCGTTCACGTCATGGATCACGCCGTGGCCGTTGCGCACGGTGTGCAGCTGAACTTTCGTGGCCACGTACTTTGCTTCGACGAACAGTCGAACCGGCAGGGAGAACGGTGGGACGTAGCGGAACTGTCCGAGGGCGTCGACCTGGTGCCA
>NZ_JBEOVM010000242.1:0-1475 GCF_040295505.1 Streptomyces sp. NPDC002790
ACACCCGCAAGCCCGAGGCCCCTCGCCACAACGACGACGTGACCGTGATCGGATGCCCGGCGCTGGAGAAGCTCGGCGGCGACACAGCCGCCGGCACCGGTCTCGACTTCGCCCGCAAGGCGAAGGTGGCCTTCACCTACACCGCCAGCAGCACCTCCGAGGTCAGCGAGGAGCTGTACAGCGACAGCCCGGCGAAGCTGTCCAAGGGCATCTCGAAGGTCTTCGACGCGATGCTCTCCTGCCCCTCCTATCAGGTGGCGTCGGGCAGCACGCTCGTCGACATGGGCACTGCCAAGTCGGCCGCGCCGGAACTCGGCGACGAGCAGTGGAGCCAGCTGCTCACCTTCTCCGCCGGCGGGCAGCGCAGCGTCGTCAAGCAGACGGCCATCCGCACCTGCAACATCCTGGTCCTCGTGTCCGGCTCGCCGGGCCTCGTGGACGCCCACCTGAACAAGGCGCTCGCCAAGGCGCGCGCCGCACGCTGACCCGCTCCTGCATCTGCCCCGGTGTCCGAGCCTGCCCTCCCGGCCGGCACGGCACCGGGGTTTCGTCGTTTGGCCCTGGAGCCGCGGCGGCACGGGGGATCAGCCGTCGAGGCGGAGTTCGCCTGGCTCGTAGCGGAGCTGGAAGGTCTGGGCGTGCTCCTCGTGCATCCAGTACAGGGTCATGGTCGACAGCATGCTGCGCTTGACGTACCGGGTCCGCGAGGGCATTCCTTCATCCTGCGCGACAATCCACCTTTCTACCCGTTCCGGCAGACCGAATCGCAGCGCGTACGCCTCGGGGTGCTCCGCCGAGCGCAGTTCCCAAACGGGGTGAGAGGCAGGCTGATTGACGCGGCGAAGGCGCACCGCGTGCGTGGGATGCTCTCTCGCGTAGTCCACGAATGAGTACAGATCGTCCGATGCCAGTCCCAGAACGAACGGGGCCGCGGGGAACGCCAGGACCAGACCGAGCTGTGACCGGCTATACAATGCCTGAGCCAAATCATCGAGTGGGCCGCGAATCGAGTCGGGCAGTTCGATGTGCCCCGGATCCATTCCCAGCAGCGGGCCGCGAAGATAGGTCCGCATATCGCGCACCTTCGGCCGCTCGGCGGCCGAACTCGCCTTGAGGACTGCGTGAATGGCGTCAGCGGTGTCCTTGACGAGGTTGCGCAGTACGGCGAAATCCGGCGCGGACAGGTCGATCAGGGATATCTGATGAGCCAGCGCGTAATCCTGTGCCGCCGGGCTGAAGCCGGCGGTGGAGAAGATCGCGTAGCTGTAGCGGTATCGCGTCCGTGGCCGACCGGTCCCGGGAGCGGTGAGCGTGGTGATCTCACCCTCGTTCACGTCATGGATCACGCCGTGGCCGTTCCGCACGGTGTGCAGCTGCACCTTCGTGGCCACGTACTTTGCTTCGACGAACAGTCGAACCGGCAGGGAGAACGGTGGGACGTAGCGGAACTGTCCGAGGGCGTCGACCTGGTGCCA
>NZ_JBEOVM010000243.1:0-1243 GCF_040295505.1 Streptomyces sp. NPDC002790
TTCCGGTGCCGTTGCGGATCAGTGGCGTCGATGTCGCGGTGTTGGAGCAGGCGTTCCGCGATGTGATCGGGCGGCACGAATCGCTGCGCACAGTGTTCCCGGCAGTGGACGGCGAGCCGTACCAACAGATCCTCGAACCGGATGAGTTGGCGTGGTCCATCCCGGTGAGCCAGGTCGGGGCCGACGGTTTGGCTGAGGCCGTGGGCCGGGCTGCGGGGTACGCGTTCGATCTGGCGGCGGAGGTGCCGATTCGGGCGTGGTTGTTCGAGGCGGGTCCGGAGGAGCAGGTGCTGGTGGTGGTGATGCACCACATTGCCGGTGATGGGTGGTCGACTGCTCCGTTGGCGCGGGATCTGTCGACGGCGTACGCGGCGCGGCTGCGTGGCGAGGCGCCGTCGTGGGAGCCGTTGCCGGTGCAGTACGCCGACTACGCCTTGTGGCAACGGGAGTTGCTGGGGGCGGAGTCCGATCCGGAGAGCCTCCTTTCACGTCAGGTGGAGTACTGGCGGCAGGCGTTGGCGGGTGCTCCGGAGGAGTTGGCGTTGCCCGCGGATCGGCCGCGTCCGGCAGTGGCCAGTCACCGCGGTCACTCGGTGCCGTTGCGGGTGTCGGCGGAGGTGCATCGGCGTCTGCTGGGACTGGCACGCGCCGAGGGTGTGACCGTGTTCATGGTCCTTCAGGCATCGCTGGCGGTCACCCTCTCCCGCCTGGGCGCGGGGTCGGACATCCCGGTCGCCAGTGGTGTGGCGGGCCGCTCCGACGAAGCGCTCGACGACCTCGTCGGGTTCTTCGTGGACACGCTGGTGATCCGGACGGATCTGTCGGGTGATCCGGAGTTCCGTGAGGTGCTGGCGCGGGTGCGGGAGGCGAGCCTGGGCGCTCTGGCGCATCAGGATGTGCCGTTCGAGCGGCTGGTGGAGGAGTTGGCTCCGGAGCGTTCGCTGTCTCGGCATCCGTTGGCGCAGGTGGTTTTGACCCTGCAGAACGTGGAGCGGGCGGGGTTGGAGATGCCGGGGGTTCGGTCGCGGTCGGCGAGTGGTGTGTCGGCGGCGGTGTCGGTGTCGGTGAAGTGCGATGTGGACGTGATGATCGGGGAGGCCTTCGACGAGGACGGCTCTCCGGCCGGGTTGCGTGGGTCGGTGACCGGCGCGGTGGACCTGTTCGATGCCGGTTCGGTGGAGGCGCTCGCCGAGCGCTGGAACCGGGTCCTTGAACTCGTGACCACGGCACCCGAGACCCGGCT
>NZ_JBEOVM010000244.1:0-1172 GCF_040295505.1 Streptomyces sp. NPDC002790
CGCGCGACTCCCGTACCCGCGACATACATCTCCCCCGCCACACCCACCGGCACCGGACGCAACGCAGCATCCAGCACGAACACCGACACCCCCGGCAGCCCACGACCCACCACACTGCCCCACACACCATCCCCCACACCCACCCGACGATGCGTCACATGCACCGTCGTCTCCGTAATCCCGTACATGTTCACCAACGCCACCCCGCCGGCACCCTCACGACCCCACCACCCCGCCAGCCGGCCGACATCCAGCGCCTCACCACCGAACACCACCAACCGCAACGCACCCACCACAAACCCATCCACCGCCAACAACTGATACATCGCCGACGGCGTCTGACTCAGCACCGTCACCCCCTCCCGCACCAACAACTCCGCAAACCGCCCCGGCGAACGAGACACCTCAAACCCCACCACCACCACACGCGCCCCATGCACCAACGCACCCCACAACTCCCACACCGAGAAGTCGAACGCCACCGAATGGAAACAACTCCACACATCCCCCGGCCCCAGACCGAAGAGCTCACCCGCCGACCCCAGCAGCGCCGCCACATTCCCGTGACTGACCACCACACCCTTCGGACGGCCCGTCGACCCCGACGTATAAATCACATACGCCACCTCATCCGGCGACACCACACACCCCACCCCCGAACCATCCAGCCCCGCCAACTCCGCTGCCACCGACGGCTCATCCACCACCACCAGCACCGCACCCTCCGGCACACACCCCTCAACCACCGCACCACACCCAACAGACGTCACCACACCCACCACACCCGCATCCCGCAGCACAAACCCCACCCGCTCCACCGGATACCGCGGATCCACCGGCACATAACCAGCCCCCGCCTTCAACACACCCAACAACGCCACCACCACATCCACACCACGCTCCAACACCACACCCACCAACGAACCCGCACCCACACCACGACCCCGCAAATACCGCGCCAAACGATTCGCGGCCGCATCCAACTCGGCATACGTCAACGCAACACCGTCCGACACCACCGCCACCACACCCGGAGCAGCCACCACCCGCTCCCCGAACAACCCCACCAACGAACCACCCACACCACCAACCGACAACGCCCCCTCGTTCCACCCCAACAACCGAACCCGCTCATCAACCCCCAACACATCCACACCACCCAGCGCCACATC